>JAHDGC010000484.1 GCA_020627865.1 Saprospiraceae bacterium
ATACATTGAGTAATTCGTAACTGGTATTGCTTGTTGTTTCTGTGCCGCCAGCCCAGCTAATCGTATAATCAGGTGTGCCGCCGTTGATATCTATCCAGACGGAACCCAAGGCACCGCAACTGCCGGAGTAAGGTGTTGCTACGAAGGTGATGCCTCCTGTGTTATACAAGGAAACACTTTGGGTATAGGTACAACCTTCCGCATCTGTTATGGTGATGTCATAAGAACCGCTGGATACATTTGTCAATTCATAATTGTTGCCGGTTGCTGTGGCGCTACCCCCATTCCAAGAGATGTCATAATTTGGCGTGCCACCGTTGATGGTAATCCAGATCGAACCCGGATTGCCGCAACTACCCGAGTAAGGTGTTGCCGTAAAGGTAAAACCTTCGCCATTATCTAAAGAAACGCTTTGGGTATCGCTACAGCCGTTGGCATCTGTTATGGTGATATTATAAGTACCTGTGGATATGTTCGTTAATTCGTAATTGCTGCCTGTTGCTGTTGCGCTACCGCCATTCCAAGTAATGTCATAATAGGGACTGCCACCATCTATGGTGATCCAAATAGAACCCGGATTACCGCAACTACCCGAGTAAGGTGTTGCCGTAAAGGAAATATCTTCTGTATTGTTCAAGGATACGCTTTGGGAATAACTACACCCTCCTGCGTCTGTTATGGTAATATCATAAGAGCCACTTGGCATATTGGTCAATTCGTAGTTGTTGCCTGTCGCCGTTGCGCTACCGCCATTCCAAGTAATGTCATAATTTGGATTACCGCCATTGATGGTAATCCATATAGAACCGAGGGCGCCACAGCTACCGGGATAAGGTGTTGCTGTAAAGGTGAAGCCCCCAACATCAGTATTTTCTAAGGTAATATTTTGTACGACGGCACATTCATTGACATCTTTAACAACGACCTGATAGGTACCCGAGGCCAAATCTTCAATCAGATAATTACCCGTAAGGGAAGCCACTTCTTCCACCCCCCAGTATATGGAATACTCCGGTGTTCCTCCGGTGACATTTACCAAAATAGCACCAGTGTTATTCCCGCAAGAATCGGATTGAGCCGTTAGGGTAAGTTGCATACCAGGTAGTGCGGTCACATCCGCGACTTCAATAGCAGAACAACCTGTCGCATCTGTAACAGTGATGTTATAAATACCAGAGGTCAATCCAGAAATTTGATAACTCCCGTTGTCTGTAGCATCAGAACCACCTTCCCATGCAATTTGATAATCCGGTGTACCGCCGACAATATTTAGCCAAACGGAACCCGTCACGCCACAGGAAGCAGCATAGACAGAAGAAGAAACTTCTAACTGTGCAGCACCTCCAACCACAACAGACTGTGTACTGGAACACCCAAAGCCATCCGAGATATGGATGGTGTAATTGCCAGCAGCGAGATCAGCCAAAGTATAACTGGCATCCGGTGTTGAAATGTTGCCACTCGATGTACCTATCCAAGAAATATTATACAAAGGACTACCACTAGTAATCTGAATGTCAATAGCTCCCATTTGGCCACAGCCTACATCCGTTACGGTAGAAATAAAATTGAGGGGGAAGCCATTGAATAAATAGATCAAATCGGAGGTTGTACAGTTGTTGGCATCCGTAACATTAATGGTATAATTTCCAGAAGGAATATCCGAGATCACGAAGGAAGAAGCATTTACTACCGTATTGCCATCTACGGAGCCATCCCAGCTTACATGATAAGGGCCACTTCCACCAACGAATGCGAGTGTAATGTCACCATTCTCATCACAAGTACCGGGGTTGGCCGTTGCAACGACATCAATAGAACCGACATTGGAAATGTAAGTCGTTTCTGTAGCCCCACAACCATAAGCATCCAACACTGTAACAACGTATGTTCCATCCGGCAAATCTGCAATCCCGTACCAAGCATCATTGGTCGTAGCATCACCATTATCAGCCCCTATCCAAGAGATATAATAAGGAGCACTCCCCCCTATGATGTCTACATTAATGGAGCCGTTGCTGGCACAAGATGCATTTCCACCATTGGTAATAATAGAGATGGCAGAACCAACACTATTTACGGTAACATCGTGCGAACTGCCACAACCTGTATCGTCTATGATATAAACAATATAATCACCGTTGGGCAAATCATCTATCAGGAAGCCATTATTGTTGGTGGTTGCCGCGCCGTTTTGTGCCCCCGACCAACTGATGCTATATCCAGGCGTGCCATCGGCAATATCTACCCAAATAGAACCTTGCTCTCCACAAAGCCCATTGTAAGGAGTTACATGCGTATTCAAGCTTCCGCTAGAATTATCAACATTTACAATTTGATAATCTGTGCAAAAATTGTTATCCAAAACGGTAACAGAATATGTTCCGGTAGCGAGATCAGGAATAGTGTAGGTAGAGGAGCTGGTATTTGCACTTCCGGCACTGGTCCCTGACCAACTGATTTGGTAGCCGGGCGCACCATTAGAAATGGTAATGGTTGCCGAACCGGTTTCGCCACAAATTCCATTATTCGCACTAGCATTAATAGTCATATTAGAAGAACCCAATGTGATGACCTCCGTATCCGAACACCAGTTAGCATCTTCCACCTTAACCGTATAGGTACCACCCGGCAAGCCTTCTATAGAAAAATCCGAAAAGCTGGTTACAAAGCTTTGGCCTACAGGGCCAGCAACCAATACGGTATAATCCGCCGTACCATTAATTACAGAAACGGTTAACTTTCCTTCTTGGTTACAAGCCACATCTTGCGCGAAGACATTAATACTAAAATCACTTGAACCTTGCCCGATGGTAACATTTTCGGAATGGGAACAACCATTATTATCAATTACATAAACCTCATAATCCCCGGGATCAAGATTATCAATATTAAAGACCGTATCCGTGACGGTAACGCTGGCATCATCTGCTCCAAACAGGTACACCGTGTAAGGCGCTACCCCATTGAACAGGTTGAGCGACAAAGAACCCAACATGCTACACACGGCATCCATAGACTCTGTCGTAAAAGTAAAATCACTACCCGTAATTTGTATCGTAACCGTTTCGGAAACGGAGCAACCATTAGAATCTGTTATGGTTACCACATAAGTACCGCTAGGCAGATTGTAAATTGTATAATCATTACTATAGGTATAAAAGCTACCAGAAACTGGGCCATCATAAGCTACAATATAACCCGGGGTGCCTCCTGTGGACTCCACGTGAATCGTACCGTTATTTTGGCCACAGTTTGCAACAGAGGCCTCCACCGTTGTTAGGTCGAGGGTACAACCCGATGGACAATTGACATTTATGGTATACTCACATGCGGCACCGTTATAGCCATCCACGACGACATAATAAGTACCGGGTTGCAAGTAAGATTGGATAAACTCGTTGTCATTTCCGGGATTTTGGGAATAATCAATACAAGAACCCCTGTCGCAATCCCGCAACAAGAAAAGCTCCAGATTATTGGCCAAACCTGTCAAGCTAATTTCTACACTCCCCGTGGTAGTGGTAGTAAAAGTATGCACGACTTCCGGGCCATTATTTTCTACATTTAAAATATTCCCCTCACAGGAATATAGCGCAACATTGTCATCTCCATATATATTATTATAGGTAAAGGGCACACCGCAAGTTACCGGAACCGCATCGGAGCAAACAAGGTATCCGCAACTGACCTCCAAGCGATATTCTCCGGCAGAGTTGGCATACTGTCCATCCACGACAAGATAATAAGTTCCAATAGGTGCATCTTCTAACACAATACCTTCATTATTGGAATAGGCATTATTTGTCGTACTGCTCCCTAGCAAGGTTGGGTTTGCACAATCACCACTCAGCAAGAACAAATCCAAATCAAGATTGGGAGAAGTAATTTCCAACCCGACCTGAAGATCACCTGCCGTATTTTTATTGATGACATAAATACGGTCAGGGCCGAAAAGTGTTTGCGGGAAACCGGGATAATTAGAAATGTGATTTCCCGCCCCGACTGTTGTCTCGTAAGCTAAGAAATCACCACATTGAATTGGGATGGCCTCGCTGCACCACGTACTTGTATCACAAGCACCGGGGGTATAAGAAACAACACCTGCGGCTTGCGCGTAGCAGGCATTGGTATAGGTCACGTCGTTACAACCACAAACCGGCTCCAACTCACTTCCACAAGTCGGGTCGGGGTTCATGATCCAAGGATCGACACAATTATCATTACAAGCACCTTCAGTATAAAAAGTGATACCAGAAGCTTCGGCCCAACAAGCATTATCATAAGTAATACCGTTGCAACCACAAACCGGCTCTACCGAAGTACCACAATCCACGGAAATAATTCCATTTATATCCTGAACGGTTGTTCCATTGGAATTAACCACGTAGACCGGATCATAACAATCCTGATCGTTACATTGCCCTTGGACAAATGCTGTTACCCCGCTGCTCTCTGCGATACAAGCATTGAGGTAAGTTACATTATTACAACCACAGACGGGTTCGTAAGCATAACCACAATCGGCATCCGGCTCGATCAATGTTGGTTCGATGCAGTCAGAATAGCAAACGCCCGATGTAAAATTGGTTACTCCAGCGGCCTGCGCATAGCAACAGTTGAGATATGTCACTCCATTATCACCACAAACCGGATTAACGATGTCCGGGCAATTCGTAGTACCGGAACGATTAGAGTTGATAATGATTTCTTTTATAATCGGGACAACTGGATAGACATTAAACTGGTTATCCATCAGCTTAATATTCTCAAGTTTGATGGTTAAGGTATCTGAAGTTTCAAAACCAATAATGATATCCTCGATGATGATAGACATTTTGGCAATTCTACCACCACCGCCAACATTTCCGGTATTCAAGCGAGTAAAAGCCAATTCTGTTCTTCCTGCTACGCTATTGTTTCTCAGGATTCTTTTGATGTCACCTTCTCCTTCGGGCGGTAGCACCCAAGAATCATCGGTAAACTCGAATGCAAAACCAGCATCCGTGACGAACTGCGGTTCATAGGAAATTTCGTAAGAAAGTCCATATAAAGATTCCACTGGGATATTATCCCCAAGCCGAACTTCGAAGACGACATTGGCACCTTCCTCGAACACGCTATCTTGGGAAACCAGTTCAAGAGCTGGGTCAAGCCCTGGTATTCCTTCCGGATAAACATCGGGTGCGATTGGAGGATGGGTAAAACCAAAATTGGGATTTATAGCATCAAGATAATCGTTTATATCAACGATACCATCTCCGTTTGCATCTGCATAGGAGCGATCAGGACCACCGCCGGGGAATTCGCTTCCCCAAGGTATGTTGGGTTGTGGATTCCAATCTCCAGACGGATCGCTTCGAGGAGGGCCGGTATCACCAACGGCGATGCCCCAATAAAGCAAATCAATGCCATTGACCTTACCGTTGTTATTCACATCGCCGGGCCAGGTATCTTGTGCTGTTAAATAGTTGGGGGTGAAGAAAATAATAAAGGGAAAAAGTAAAAGTAGGTATTTCAATTGTACCATAATTCCTGTTTTTTATTCTTCTGACTAATTCAACACATCAAAAGTAACGAGGATATTAGGTTTAAACAACTACATTTTTTGGCATTTTCCAACAAAACATATAGCAATAATATCACCAACAAGTCATATTAAAAACATAAATAATTAACAATCAAACTATTACATTAAACAAATTATAAATTTATTTAATGTAAAAAATTAATTCTCCAATATTTGATAGCATCTACTCTACTATGCTTCTTGGTTTTTCAAGAAAAAAATCAATTAAAAAAATATAAGTCCTAGGTATTGTGTAAAATAAGGTTGGGCGCTCGAAGCTTTCTAAATTTCACATCAAAAATAATCAGTATATCCAGTTAAAACAACTACATTTTTTGCCGTTTTCCAGCTACGTATTATCATTATAGACTTAAAAGCATTGTATCGAAATTTCGCAAATAACTTATAATCAATATGTTGAGCAATACACTTTACAAAAAACGATATATCTATGATATTTTTTTCACTTTTAAATGAGAGCATTAC
>JAHDGC010000485.1 GCA_020627865.1 Saprospiraceae bacterium
CTACCAATGCCCTGTCCCTACCGATTTTGTCCCTACAATATTTCTATTTTTTTAACCATGTTGCAGCTTGTGCCAAGGCCCTTTTTCGTGCCATCATCTCCGGCTCCTTCCTGGTTAAAATCTGCATAAGGTATATCCGATATTTTAGCGAATGGCCTTTTATCTGATACAGCAGACTGAGGTCTTCCTTGCACCTGCGGCATTCCTGATTAGCTATGGACAATACATTTGAAGCATTGCAACTAGGACACTTTATTTTAATCTTCATTTCCTTCCAGATAATATAAGAGGTCTAATAATTCGTTTTCTGTTTCTTCCAAAGCGGCTTGATCTTCAGTTTCTTGTTTCTGTTGGTATCTTGTTATAAGTTCGGTTAATTCAGCCTTATCTTCGGCTACTATTTCATCGTTATCCAGTAATTTTTCTGCTCTTCGAATCAAGACATTATCAGACTCTTCCCTAGAGGCCATCTCTGCTGTTTCCACATGGCTTTTATGTACACGGACACCTTTACTACTTTTAAATTCAGCATTAACCATTTCTTTAGTAGTGGTTTCCTCTGCTGTAATTTTCAAAAGACCATTAATGTCCAATTCAAAAGTGACTTCAATAGTACCGTGCTCTAGTGGTTCTGCTACTTCAAGCATGGCAGTACCAATGTTTCGGTTATCTGTATACCTTTTCCCTTCCCCTTGATACACCTCTATTTCAAACTTTTTCTGAAAGGGGACAGAGGCAGAAAATTTCCTTGACTTCTTGGAAGGGATGGGTGTATTTTGTTTAATAATAACCCCGGTACCTAAATCCGGTTTATAGTCTTTGCCGACTTGTTCCGGGGAAAGGCTATAAAGTTTATCATAAGTCGTATCATCCATGACGGCAACACCGAGAGAGTGGGGGGTAATATCAATCAATACCGTGTCGATCTCTTGGTTGTCAATAATGGCTCCCTGAATAGTCGCCCCGTGAGATACGGCCTCATCTGGATGACTAATCAAAGCAGCATCTACATTAAATTTCTTTTGAATCATATCTGCAACAAGCGGAATCCGGCTAGACCCACCAACAAGAATAATGCCATCTAGTTCTGCAGCTTTTAGTTTGGCCGCATCCAAAGCCTCTGCTAATAAGGTCGTTGTACTCTGAATTTTTTCCCGAATCAAGCCTTCGAATTCATCCCTGCTGATTTCCATTTCCAAGTGGTAATTGATACCATTGTTTTTCAGGAAAAAACTTTCTTGAACAGGAACCACTTTTTCTGAAGAAAGCTTAATTTTGGTTTGCTCTGCAATACGGATCAATCGGGCTTCTTCCTTGCGTGTTCTGTAAACATTGACGATTTTATTTTGTTTCAAAAAACGCTCCCAGATAAAATCCATGAGGAGTTTGTCAAAATCATCTCCCCCAAGTTCATTATTCCCTTTTGTGGCCAATACCTCTACTAGGCCATCCATACTCTCAATGACCGAAATATCGAATGTTCCACCACCAAGATCATAAATAGCATAAACGGCTTCATCTAAGGCGGACATCCCGAAAGCAAGCGCTGCGGCGGTCGGTTCATTGATGATGCGTTCTACCTGAAGAGCCGAAATTTCTGCTGCTTGCTTTGTCGCATTTCGTTGCTCTTCCGTAAAATAAGCAGGCACGGTAATGACGCAACGAACAGGCAAGTTTTCGTTAAAATCAAATTGTTCAACGACAGTATCTCGGATTTTTTTTAAAATAACAGCAGAAATTTCTTCCGGTCGCATCTCGCGATCACCAATTTTTAAGCTAATGTCCTGCCCCATTTTACGTTTAATAGAAAGCACCGTGTTTTCTGGTTCCAGAATAGCCATGTTTTTGGCCGTTTGCCCAACAATAAATTTACTATCTGTATAGCAAACTACGGATGGCAATAGTTTTGCATTATCCACAAGGATGGTTTGTGGTAATTTATCTTTTAAAATGGAAACAACAGAGTTCGTTGTTCCTAAATCAATACCAATGATTGGATTCGGCATATTCCTTCTATTTTAATGTGAGTTTTCTCTGTGAAATAATATTTTAAAATGATTACTTTATTGTACTTTAAAGCCAATAGTTAGCTCCAAGTAACCAATGGCTTTGCAAAAGTATTATCTTCTCTTTTTCCGTTTTGCCTTTCTTTTCTTCCCCTTTCCTGGGCTTCGTCTGATCGGTTCAATGGTTTCCTGCGGGTCGGTTTTATTCACGACAACTTTGGCCTGTCGTACGATTCTATTACGGAACAAAAAACCAAGGACTTCCGTTTCCAAAATAATATTATTGGGTTTATCTGGATGATGTTCTACCAATACTGCTTCATGAAACTGTGGATCAAAAGTTTGTCCCACTTTCCCTGTTTTGTAAAGGCCAGAATTTTTGATAAACTGGCTCCATCTTTCCTCCATAATATCAAACCCCTTCTGCCATGCTGCCAGTTGTTTTTTATACTCATTGATATTCAGCAAACGCAGCTCTAGAAGTTCTTTATAGTTGTTATGCGTATTGCTGATAATATCGTCCTGATCAATCAGTTGGAATAAAATAGTTTTGAGATCTTCATCAATTTCTTTGGATGTTTTTCGCTCTTGTTCCGCTTGTTCTTTTTCAAAGAAAACCGCCATCTTTTCCCATCTACCCGAATTTTCGGATATTACATTTTGTACTTCATGGTGAACTTTCAAGGAGGACTGCGCTAACTTTTTTATAGACCCTTTCAAACCTGTAAATTCTTGGGCAAGGGTATATAAATCAGGCTGATTACGTTGCGGGAAAAGCTGTTCGAGTTCTGCATGATCCATCGCATCTATCGCTTCTGTAATGTAAATCTTTAATTGTTCTTTTGTCATGATCTATTGTTATACTTCTTCATTTTGAATAAAACCAAGTTCGTCTTCCGATATATGTAACAATTCGTTTGCAAAGGCAGGTGTGTCGAAAGGCGTTTCAAAAATATCAGATAATATTTCTTTGGGTAAGCTGACTTCATCATAAACTGCTTTTTCATTAGCAAAATCATAGATTGATCTATAAATCGGAAATTGCTCTACTTTAATTTTAGTCAGATCAGGATTGCTGAATTCATCGTAACTATCTCGAATTTCCATAAACTTCTCAGGGTCATGTTCCGGAGTATGTACCCTTATCAGTTTCTTATAAGCACGTTTGGCTTCTTTCGGCGTAGCGTTATGAGGTATTTGTAATACTTCATATGGAGAATATAATGGCTTTTTCATGCAAATTAAATTTAAAAAAAGAAATTGAGCGTAGGTATTCCCTTTGGGAATTTAGGCCTGCCTGCTTGTCAGCACGACAGGCAGGGCGCGTATAGGAGAATTTCTTTGCTTTTATTATAAAAGACTATACAATCAATGGCTTAAAAAAGGCCTTCACTTGTGTCAAGGTCTTCTTCAATGTTTTTAATTTCCGAACTTTAACAGCACGTTCCACAAAGGCAATCAATACTGTAATCAGATCTTTATCGAATTCAAACCTTGGATTTTTTTCAATAACCATTTTCATGTAGACTAATGCTTTCCCCGCAGTATTATAATTACGTGGTCTTATGGTCTTGGTCATTAAGAGAACCAATCCTTCCAAAAATCTGAAAACCATAGTATGATAAATAGGTTGCTTTAATTTTACGAACCTTTCAATAATAGCAACATAAAATTTATCCCGATGGATATAGAAAAGGTCTTCCGTGTCTATATATTTACCCCCATAGCTACTGGCAATCTGGACGGCAATTTCCGGTTTCGATTCACACAGATATTGGAAGAAATAAGCCAGCGGCCCAGCAAAAGCGAAATGATGATAATGTCGCTGAATGCCGCCAACCAGAAAATCAAGAATCTCCTGTGGGGGCTGGGTTTTGACAAGGTTTTTCATTTCTCCAGCTATAGCCTCTTGAGATTTGCCGGATTCGATGAGCTTAGCCAATTTTAGATATGGAGATACTTTAAATAGTTGGCTATATTCGTTCATAAATTCAGGATCATCCTCAAGATGTGAGAAAAACTGTAATACTATTTTATAATTATCTTCGATTTCATCGCTATAACTATTGTAGTTATCGAACTCATTTATATCATATAGCTCATCTATATCCTCTAGAAAAAAATGTATCCGCCTGAAAATATCCAATACTACAGTTGCATTCTGTGCAGGAGGATGAATACTGAGGTAATAGAGTATTTTACTTTGTAGGTTTTTTATTGTATTTAAAGCCTGTTGGCATAACCTATTATCGAAATCTAGAAAGTGAAGTTCATTAAGATAACCCGAAAAGAAAAGCGATAGGGCAGATAATATTTGCCGTTTATTATCTTGCAGATGAGGTTGGCTAAAAACATCTTTGAGATCATCAGATACCCTCATGTTGGGATGTAAGGATTGTAACAATAACAATTGTATTTTTATACCGATCATCCTTGGATAATCTTCACAGATCTTTATGATTTGATGGGGTTTTTTATCGTCTAAAAATCCTCTGGATTCACATGCTAACTGAATATGCCAACCGATATGATCGAGTTTAAATACAGGCAACGTACTGCCGAAATGTTCCAGAAAATTATAGATATTCCGCCAGAAAGATTCTGGTCTTATTTTGGAAGGGTTGCATAGCGTGATGTCCATATACAAAATCAATGCTTCTGGTACCTTTAGGAATAAAGACATGTGTTTACGTAAATATTGATAAATGTTTTTGTTGAGTGATTCCTCACTTTCATTGTATAGATTAGCTATTTGATTATAGACTAGATAGTGCTTATGGTTATCTCTCAATTGGTTAAAACAATAGTCAAATGCTGCTGATTCTAATGAACGTCCTTCAATGCAAAGTACGGCCAGATGATCTTTTAGTTTGAAAGTATCTTCAGCTCTATCCATTGAAAAAATCAACTCTTCGAATGCCTCGAAAGAATCGAGATAGGTGCGTTCTGACAGGCTGGTGTCTAGTTGCAAAAATGCTTTATATACTGTTTTGACGGAGTCGGGCTTGTCGGTGTCAAAGGTCGTATTCGTAATAATAGCTTGCAATGCTTTGATATTGGATTGCGTTGCAGCATCAGATGTTTTAAGTTGCTCTAATAACATTGCTGCATAGACAAAATCTCCTTTGGAGATATGCCATGCAATTGGAATATATTGCTGTTTCTCGACCGAAAGTGTCGTGAGGCTGGCCTTATGTTCTTTCTGAAATGTAGCGAAGTCTTCTTTTTTCTCCTTTTGGGTATAGATTAAGGCTAGAAGTTGATAAAAGTAAACATCCGGATGAACAGGTGATGTTATTTGCTCAAATTTTTGTAAGGCATCATCATGATTACCGAGATACAAAAGGCATATCCCCGCAAGTATATTTGTGCTGTCTAATGGTAATGGAAACCCAGCTTTGGCCTGCACTTGAAAGTTCCCTTCTAAGGATTGTAAAGCCTCTTTGTATGCTGAGGATTTCATAGCGTCCAGGGCAAATCGGTTAACAAGACAGGCTTTTAATTGCTTGATTTGTCCTGCTTCCTCCGGTTTTGTCCGTATTTTCTTTAGTAAATTTAAGGCACCTGTATAATCCTCGTCTGAAAAACGAGTAATCACATCCTTAAACCCGAGTTTCGACTGGGTTTTGTTATTTTTCTTTTTCCTTCTGTTTTTGCTCCCCATAGTGGTAGAATAATAGGATATTACTTGTATAAATATCCGATTAGATGGTTTAAAATGATTTTACACGATCTAGAATAAGTGCAAAATTAAGAAATGAAGCTAAGAAAATAAAACATTATGGAGAAGCACTGTAGATATTTTATTTGTCCATATTTGCTGTATACCCATGCAATAACTATACGGCCGCTCTTTTTTTTTAGACCAACGATAAGCTTGGCTTATTTTTTGGAAAGTTGTCTGTAACAAATATATTTGTCAACTTCTCTTTCAAGTATGCTTATATTACTTGAACTTACTTCAACATTCTTCATATAGTTACACCCGCCTGATTATTTTTTTTTAATTAAGTCTACCCTAAATTTACTTGAA
>JAHDGC010000486.1 GCA_020627865.1 Saprospiraceae bacterium
AAGGTTCATTAAGCTAAACGAGCTTTAGCTCGTTTTTTTTCTTAATGCGTCTTAATCCTGCCTGCGTGAACTTGTCAGGCAGGGCCTTAATGGTTGTATACTTTATTTTTTCACAATCTATCATTTTGAATTCTTGATTTTGCAGGTAAAAAACAAATTTTTGTTAAAATATTTTCTCAAAAAGCCGAGTTTAGGCCATATTTTTATGTATGGTTTTGAATACATTTGCTTCAAAAGATATAAAAAAATAAATTGATGATTAAACCTTTTGCCATTCACACTGTTCTAATGTTAGTAGCGATGCTGTATGTAAGCTGTAGTGATTCCAAAAATCAAACTAAAGATTTTAGTCAATGCAAGTATGGCATGCCCAGTGCAATATTTTCGCAGACCTTAAAGCAGGTCAAGGCGCACAGTTTCCAGCTTAAATCACAGGAAGCTATTGAAATTATTCATTTTGATAATGATGTTAAATTAGAGCTTATCCAATCCGGTTGTGATGAAATTCGGCAAGAATTTCGATTTACGATTAAAAACTTTCAAAAAAGCAACTTTCAGCATACAATTGACGAAGCCTTAAAACAATTGCGCTATCTTGGTGGGTTGTCAGATCAATATGCGTCCTTTTCCTTTTGGTCTGATGCCATTGCTCAAAAGAGTATGCAATTAAAAGCAGGTGAAGTTTATGAAATTGAAAGTAATCGTTTTGTAAAAATTGACCTCATTCCAGAAAATAAACAGGCAATTCTCATAGTAGAATTTTTAAACAACTAATTTTTTTACTATCTTGCTAAAGCATATCTTAGTTTGTAATATTGTTTTATTACAAGCATGTTGAGCCAATACCCCTATTACTATAATTATTGAGAAAGCGATATGAATAAAATTTTAAAACCAGGAGTTTCCCTATTGTTGGTGCTTTGGATTTTTGGGGGAAGCTATTGGATTGCCGACCATTTTTCTACGGTAAATCCAGTACCCGATGTGGGTTTTCACTTTAAACATCAAGACTTTAAGGTAAAATCTGACGATAACTTCTATTTTGCAAAAGATGCTGCTCATCTTTCTATTCCGGAGCAATGTCAACATGTTCTAGAGCAATCTTCCATTTATTTTATGACTCAACCCGATCATGAAATAACGCTAACAGGAATGTTTTCCTCGGCAGAAACCTATAGTGGTTCCTACCCAGATTTGGGGATTGCACGTGCAGAAAGTCTAAAAAAGAAGTATGTTGACCTCGGAATTCCTCCAAAGCAAATTAAGACGGAAAGTAAGCCAAATGCTGATGTTATTTTACATAATGATAGGGTTTATAACGCTGTTTCTATAAAATTTGAAAAAGTTCTGGACAGATCAGTATTGATTAAAAAAGAAAAACCTATATTTGTAAAACAGAAAAAATTATCTCAAAAAAAACTGGTACAAGGCCAAACTGATAAGTTAAACCCTCCTTATAAGGTCAGAAAATTAAATTTGTACTTTCCTCAAAGTACATATAAGCTCAAAATTGTTCCTGAGCTTAAGGAATACTTTGAAGAAGTATTGGTTTATTTGGCAAAAAACCCTAAAGCTAAAGTATGGGTTATTGGGCACACCGATGATAAGGGAGACCGTAAAGTTAATATCCGGCTCTCGAAATATCGTGCCAGAGCTGTTCGGGATTTTATGTTCGAGCATGGTTTTAAAAAGAATCAAATTCAGATAGACTATAAAGGGCCAGACGAACCTATTGCCACCAACGATACGGAGGAGGGCAGAACCAAAAATCGTAGGGTTGAGGTAAGGGTTGTAGATTAAGTTTAGAAAAGCATCAACGATAAAAGAAATACAATGAATAGCTTTTTCCTTGCCATATTTTTATTAGCAGCAGGTGCAGCTGTATTGGGATATTTTCTGGCTCATTTGGTTAATAGCACCCATATAAAAGGATTAGTTCAACACAATAAGGAATTATCCAAAAAGCATCAAGCTTTGGAAAAAAGCCATACAGACCTGAAACATCAAGCACATTTGTTGCAAAGGTCAAATTTTAACCTCAAAGGTGAAATGAACAATTTAAAACTCAAGTTAGAACAAGCTGAATTGAGTTTACATAAAAAGAAAAGTAAAGCTGATTGATTTCAGTACTTTATAAAGAATGTAGAAGTAGTATCAGTAATTTAATAGTCTCTGCCGCAAGATGTTGTGTGCAGGGGCTATTTTTATTTTATACCGCAAGCGATAAAAGTGATTTGTTACCACTGTCTGTATTTTCTAGGGCTTTTGAGCACTAAATTCATTTCATTCCTTTTCTTCCATAGACGCTACAAATCGGACAATCCTCAATCACATGTCCCCTTGCAGGGCAATATTCCCTTCCGAAATAGATGATTTGCAAGTGTAATTTATTCCATTTTTCTTTCGGGAAAATTTTCTTCAAATCTGCCTCCGTTTTTTCCACGTTTTTGCCCGTACTCAAACACCAGCGCCAGGCCAGACGGTGGATATGGGTATCCACCGGGAATGCTGGCACACCAAAAGCTTGAGACATCACTACCGATGCTGTTTTATGCCCAACACCCGGTAAGGCTTCAAGGTCTTTAAAGTTATCCGGTACTTTTCCCCCATGCTTGTCCAATAGAATATGGGAAAGGTTAAAAATGGCCTTGGATTTTCTGGGAGATAAACCACATGGCCGGATAATCTCTCGGATTTCTTCTACATCCAGCTGTATCATCTCCTGCGGTGTTGCCGCTTTTTCAAACAAAAACGGGGTTACTTGGTTGACTCTTTTATCTGTACATTGCGCCGAAAGCAGTACAGCTATTAACAAAGTGTAGTCGTCTTGATGATCTAGCGGAATAGGGACTGTTGGATATAGCTTTTCCAATATTTCGACAATGGCATCTGCCCGTTCTTGCTTGGTTGGTCTTCTCATTTATGTATATGCTATTAAAATTCATCAAAAAAACCGCCGTCCAACTCATGAGGTTTGCTTCCCTTAATGTCTGGCATTCCTTTTAGAAAAATACAGTTTGGTGTAAAATTCACATACCCATCCATGATGTAATCATGCCAGTATTTAAAATTAGGATTATTTTTCAAAAAGCTATATTCTTTACCTTCTATTTTTTGCCTTTTGTAAAAATCCTTCCACTCCTTTTCTCCATAATTTAAAATGATATATGGTGTTGTAATTGTTATACTATAGTCGTATATTTCATCCAAATTCGGAACGATTCTTACAAACCAAGTTTCATTCTTTTCTCCTCTATATCCTGCTGGGCATATACATTTAAATATTTTGCCAGTTGAGATTTCTTTCAACAGAATAAGATCATCTTCAAACCCTAAATGTTTGTAGAAACCCATATAGGAAGCACCCAGATTTTTTAGTGCCGCTAACATTTCTTTCTCCAAATCCAGTTCAGCACATAAGTCATAAAATATGGAGCATATCGTTTCTTTATCTTTTCCAAACTCCAAATCACAGAAACACCAATAGGTAAAATAAGCACCCGTTAAAGGGCTCATTGGTGGATAGGATGGCATATACTCGTCATCGACTTCTTCTACCTTATCATAATATTCTACAAAATCGTCTCCAACCGAAACCTCTTCTGAAAAATAAGATAACAAATTCTGCATGAATATGTAAATTTGATTACTGGGATCTGAAACATTTTCGGCTAACCTGTTTTCTATATCCTTATGTATTTCAGATAACTTTTTCTTAGCCAATTGGAATTCCCGCAAATTAACTATTTTGCTTAATTTCCTTTTATTCCATTCTTCGATGATGCCTTTTGATATTTTTCCCATTATTATTCTTGTATGTTTTATGATTTAAGTTTCTATAGACTTAATCTCCACTCCAACCCTTTCCAAAAATGCCATCGTATCTACATGCCCCAAATAATCCCCCAAGGCTGGTCTATTATTTTCATCAAAACTTATCATTCGCAATCCATCATATGACTTACTAGCAAGAATAGATTGTATTTCATTTTTTCTTTCTTGCAGTTCCGCCACAAGATTTTCCGGATTTTTATAGTATTCAAAATGAAGCTGGGCTATCCGAGAAGGAATGACTTTATTTTCCGTCAACAATATACACCCATTTGCATGGTAAGTGATATTATTCAGGATGATCAGGGTATAATTGTAATCAAAATTATTTTTATACTTATCATGGAGGACAAGGTCTTTATGCTCGTGCAAAACTTCCAGCAAAGGTTCAAAATTATAATTTTCTGGAACATAAAGCTTGGAGACATTCCGGCTTCCCAGTCCAAAATAACGGAATATATTTTCGCCCAAGGCTTTAAGCTCAACGGGTGTTTCTGTACCTGTTAAAATAGCCACTGAGTTTAAACTTTCCCGGATGATGTTGGGATATTTACCAAAATAACTTTTCAAGTATCGAGTATTGGCATTTTCTCCTGTGGCAATGATCCCGTCAAAATCTTTGACTCTATCCACAAATTGGATGTATTCCCCTACCCGACTATCTTTAGCTTGCATAATGGCAACACAATGCGGGAGGAGAAACTTATCTTTCTCCGAAAGCTTAATCTTGGCAATATTACCAGAAAGGAAAACACACAGCAAATCATGAAACCCCGCGAGGGGAATATCTCCCCCCATGATGATTCCGATTTTTTTTGGTGGTTTTTCCGCTCCATAATCATACTTGGCTAACCACTCCTTCAATTTTGACTCATCCAGATAATTTGTCTGAATATGGTACAATGCCTTTTGCGTATTTTCAACCGTAAACCATTTGTTATGGATATAGGATTTTTGCACGATGGCCTTAAATGCATCATCATAAGCTGCTAGGGCTTTTCTCAAATACTGTAACAAAGCCAACCTTTCTGCTAAAACCATTACATTCCGTTTTTTCTACTAGATAAATATCGCCTCCATTTATCCAATACGATTTGAAAATCATCCGGCAATTCCGAATCGAATAACATTTCCTCCCCCGTTGTAGGATGAATAAAGCCTAGTGACTTTGCATGCAAGGCATGTCTAGGCATCATCTTGAAACAATTCTCAACAAACTGTTTGTATTTACTAAAAATCGTCCCTTTCCAAATTCGATTACCGTCGTAGCGATCATCATTAAAAAGCGGATGTTTCTCATGCCGCATGTGCACCCGAATCTGATGCGTCCGCCCTGTTTCTAATCTGCATTCTATCAAACTAACATAATACAAATCCTCCAATACCCGATAATGCGTAACAGCGTGTTTCCCCATTTCTGGATCATCAAACACGGTGAATTGCGTTGGCCGGTTGGGGTTACGCCCAATACGTTTGGTAATGGTACCTTCTGGCGCGTCCATCTCGCCCCAAACCAAAGCGATATATCTGCGATGCACGGTATGGTTAAAAAACTGCTTGGCCAGATGTGTCATCGCCGCATCATTTTTAGCCACAACCAAAAGCCCTGAAGTATTTTTATCAATACGATGAACCAAGCCGGGTCGATCATTGAAATTTCCTTTCAATATCGGGAGTGGATGATTTTGATAGTGGTAAACCAAGGCATTCACTAAAGTACCAGAATAAGTGCCATGCCCTGGATGGACAATCATACCGGGAGATTTATGCACAATCAACAAATCATCATCCTCATAGCGGATATCCAAGGGGATATTTTCTGGCTGAACGGGATAACCATCCTTGGGAGGTGTAGGTAAGCTTACGACAATTTCATCTCCTGGCCGGACTTTATAATTGGGTTTCACATTGTAACTCCCGACCCGAATATACCCGTGCCGGATAGCGCCCTGAATTCTATTCCTAGAAACTCTTTGCATCTTATCCAGCAAAAATCGATCAAGCCGTACCGGACTTTGTCCAGGATCTGCTATGAAGCGGTAATGCTCGTAGTAATCGCTAGGGGCTTGCCCTTCCAGCTCAGTCTTATTGGATTCTTCCATTATCTTAAATTTGCCTTTTCTCTGTTGATGTTATTTTAGAAACTAATTTTAAACAGCTTCTTATTATTTCTGCAAAGATACAATCTATCTGCCTCTT
>JAHDGC010000487.1:0-4775 GCA_020627865.1 Saprospiraceae bacterium
GGTCATTATGTAAATGGCTTACAAATATTACCACTTTTTTGCCTGATTACCTATTGTACAACAATAACCGGATGCTGTTTCTCCCACTTCCAATTATTTTCAATCCAAAGCCCTTTAAAGAGTACTTTTCTGCCTTCATACAAAGACTTTATCGTGGATAACAAAAAGGATTTTCCGAAACCCAAAGGACGAAATAGGAAAAAATATTTCCCCCGAGACAAAACAGTGTGAATATGCTTTGTCTTATCCGCATAAAGCAATCCCCGTTCCCGGATTTCTGAAAAAGTCTGTATGCCTATCGGTAATTTCATATCCCAAATATATGGTTTTTAGTGTTACAAGCTCATTTACCCGAATAAAAAAGCCCCCGGAAATATTCCCAGCGGCCCTCTATTTAAACGATGAGTGTTCTGCTTGTTTTTCTTTATTCTTTACTAGTCCTTCTCTTCACCAGATACTAGATCTATGATTTTATCTTCCAATTCAAATTCATCACCAGGCACATATCCAGAATGGTCATACACAATATTTCCTTCTTTATCCAATACAAAAGTCTGTGGTACTACTTGGAAATTCAGGGCTTGCTGTAATTCCTGATTTACATCAGAAAGTATTTCAAATTCCCAGCCCTTTGTCTCCACCATCGGCTTTACCTTAGCCAATGCTCTACGGGTATCCACCGTAATGGCGATCAATTCCACATCATAATCCTCCTGCCACTCTTCATACACATCAGAAATAGCGTCTAGTTCTTTTTTACAAGGAGAGCACCAAGTAGCCCAAAAACTCAGGATCGTAATTTTGCCATTTTTGGCGTAATCCTGAATATTAACGGTTTTGCCTTCCAGATTCTTTATGGCAACATCAGGTAAAGATTTCTGCGCATTGATCGTTTGTGTTAAACAAAAAAGCAGCACGAAAGCAAAGAATTGAAACAATTTCATTTTGTAATTTTATTTTTTAGGAAAAGAAATATAATGTCCTGCATTTATTAAAATATTTCTCATATTTTATAAGCAGATTTCAGTAAGTTCTTTAATTTTAGCCCTGAAATCTACATGCTTTGATGTAGATGAGTTACATTAGCAAAATACAAGGACACCATTTAGGCCATCAAGATATTAAGATTTGGGGTGAAGTCTATACATTCAGGCTGCTTTAACCTGTTTTTAACACAAAAGCCCCTTTTCAAAACGAAACAGAACCATACTTAAAAAAAATTTAATGAAATACAGTAAAATTTTCCTGTACGCACTCTTTTTTTTAATAATCTGCCAAACGGGTTATGCCCAAGACGGAAAAGGGCGATTTTCCGGGAATCTGGCATCCAATGTCAACTTTTTCATGCGAGATATCGCGATTGGTGCATCTGACCAACCCCAGTATGATTATCAATTTGTCGGGGCAGAAAGTTTCTTGAACCTGAACTACAGCAATTGGGGTTTCGATGTCGGTTTGCGCTTTGATCTTTATAATAATTCCAATGCACTTAACCCCAGGGGCAGCGATAATGTTCAGGGGATCGGGCGCTGGTTTATCAAAAAGAAAATCCAAAATTTACATATTTCCGCAGGGCACCTGTATGACCAAATCGGTAGTGGAATCCTTTTCAGGAGTTACGAGGAAAGACCACTAGCCATTGATAATTCCCTTTTCGGTATCCGATTGAAATACAATTTCTCGGAAGATTGGGTATTGAAAGGCATGTTCGGCAAGCAAAGGGTCTTGTTACCACCGGCTATTTCGCTCTACCAACCGATGATTAAAGCCCTCAGTCTAGACGGGTTTTATACTGGGAAAAAGGAAGATTCTAATTGGTCAATTGCCCCCGGTATCGGGATCGTAAACAGAACTTTGGATGATGATTACATGACTACTTGGAATTCTGACATTAGTTCAACAGCCGGGAAGGGGACGATTAAATCCCGTTATAATACGGTCGCATTCTCCGCTTATAATACCCTTTCGTTAGGAAACTTTAGCTGGTACATTGAAGGGGCTTACAAAACAGCAGAAACTATATTTATGCCACCACCAGATACAACCATAGTAATCAGCCCAAATGTTGCAAAATTCATTATAGATCCTGGCCATATTTTTTACACGACCTTAAGTTATGCTGCAAAGGGATTGGGTGCGACACTAGAATACAAACGCACTGAAAATTTCCGTTTGAGGGTCAACCATGATGTAGAGTTGAACAGCGGCATGATCGGCTTCCTACCTCCCATGACAAGAGTGAATACCTATAGACTCACTGCTCGCTATAATGCAGCGACCCAGGAGTTAGGTGAGCAGGCTTTTCAAGCGGATATTAGTTACAAGGTAAATAAAAAATTACTGTTGAATGTCAATTTTTCAAACATCACCACATTGGAAGATAAAGAATTACTTTACAGAGAAATTTACGCGGAAGCGACCTATAAATACAAACGGAAATGGCAACTTATATCTGGTGTACAGATGCAAAATTACAATGAAGAGGTTTATCTCGTGAAACCCGAAAAGGGCATTATACAAACCATCACACCCTTTGCTGAGTTTTTATACAAATTTGATCGAAAAAAATCGCTGCGGGTAGAGGCGCAATATATGAACACGACTTCGCAATGGGCTGGAAAAAGGTTTGGCCAATATGAAGGTGATAATCGCGATTACGGCGATTGGGTGTTCTTCCTCGCGGAAGTTGGCCTTGCCCCACACTGGATTTTTGAAATTTCGGACATGTACAATATTGACCCCGTTTCTCCAAACCCTGACAAGGAGGCTAAGGCGCTGCACTATCCTACACTTGGAGTCGTTTATACCCATAAGTCCAACCGTTTTTCCCTTCGTTATGTCAAGCAGGTAGAGGGCGTTGTTTGTACGGGCGGTATTTGTCGGCTAGAGCCTGCTTTTAGCGGGGTGAAATTTACGGTTAATTCTACTTTTTAAATTTACATCACCACCAGCGTAGAGACGCGATGCATCGTGTCTCTACGCTGGTGGTAACAATAAAATCATTCTAATGAAAAATATATTCATACTATTCGGTTGCTTTATTTTTTTGTGCACAGCTTGTGAAGAAAAAACTGAGCCTGTAGACCTATTCATGGGTACCGGAGTCATTGACACGGTTGACCAAAATGCGAAGAAAGTCCTTATAGAAGAATTTACGGGTGTGCGTTGTGTGAACTGCCCGGAAGGTTCCGAAAAAATAGAGACCTTACTCGCTATTCATGGGAAACGACTTGTTGCGGTTTCTATCCATGCCGGTTTTTTTGCATCTGCTTTCGGTGAAGAAGAAGAATTCAATATACCGGAAGGAGACGAATTACTCAGTTTGATGGGCGGTGAGGGGTCATTTCCGGCAGCATGTATAAACAGAAAAATTTTCGAGGGGGAAAGTAATCAACAAAGTGGACAAACAGCGTGGTCTGGCTACATTGAACAAGAACTGGCCCTACCTCCTTCTATTACTTTAAATATAGAAAATACTTTTGACGAAACCAGCAGGCAACTGGGGGTTAAGGTTTCTGGGGATGCAGCAGAAAACATTTCGGACGCGCTTTATCTGTCTGTTTTGATCACTGAAAATAACATTGTGGCCTCCCAAGTTACACCAAGCGGTACTCAAGCAGATTATACACACAAGCATGTTTTCAGGAGCATTTTGACGAATACTACTGGCGACGAACTTGCGGTAAACGGCTTATCGAAAGATGAAACTTTTGAAAAGAATTATAGTTTCACCTTGCCAGATCATTGGGTGGTAGAAAATTGTAAAGTAATTGCATTGGTGCATCTCATCGGGGATAAGACAGATGTTTTGCAAGTGGATGAGGTTGGTATTATAGAGTAAGGAATAGTATAATCATAATTTTAAACACAAAATTTCGTTATATACAAAACCATACTTTTAATTTGTGTATCATGAAAAAAGTAATGCTCAAAACCATCTTCCTACTTTGCACCTTATTTTTCATAACATCATGTTTTCTTAACAAGGAAAACAACCTTGAAGTTGTGGAAATAAAAGACGATGCTGGTAACTTGACGGAGAAATATTCCAGAAAAAAATCAAACTTTTTTAAAGAAGGAAACAGTATCAAGTATTTTCCAAATGGGGAAGTTATGGAAGAAGCTTTTTATGTTAACGACACCTTGGCAGGCAAGCGGAGTTTGTTTTATGAAAATGGGCAATTGCAGTTTGAGGAGCATTATAAAAAAGGACAGTTTGAAGGGAAGTATACGGCTTGGTATGAGGACGGAAAAATAGAATTGGAAGGATTTTATGAAAATGGAAAGATGGCTGGGAAGTGGAAAAGGTTTTATAAAAATGGACAAGTCATGGAAATTGTCGCCTTTGCGAATAATAATGAAAATGGGCCATTTATTGAATACTATGAAAATGGAAAACTTAAGGCAGAAGGGAGCTATCTTGATGGGGATAATGAACATGGGCCGCTGAAGCTTTATGATGAAAGTGGGACACTTGTGAAGAAGATGAATTGTGACAAAGGGATTTGTAGGACAACTTGGAAGGCGGAGGGGTGAGAGATTTAATTGATGATAGCTATTTTTCAACAACAATCCAGAGATTCACATCTCTGGCAATGATATGCCGTTCCGATGGGACTCTTTTATTGTCGAAAGACTTGTTAACAAAATAATGGCATGAACTAGAGTAAAATAACATGAACAAACTATACACCATATTTTTATTCCTAATTTCTTTTTCCTTAACAACAGTCTCTGCACAAATCGGGGGGAGTAACACTTATGAATTCCTTCGT
>JAHDGC010000487.1:4785-6016 GCA_020627865.1 Saprospiraceae bacterium
CGCGGGTAACTGGATTGGGTAACACGGCTACCTTTATCGTTGATGATGATATTGCTTTGGGCTATGGCAACCCTGCCCTGCTCAACCCTAGGATGCACAACCAACTTTCCTTCAGTCACCTGTTTCATATGGCAGGGATTGGCTCTGGGTATGCAGTTTTCGGGCGACACCTTTCCAAATTGGGGATCACGGCACAAGGCGGGATACAATATACCCGATATGGGAATTTTAGCTTGGCAGATGAGTTCGGTACCATCCAGGGTGATTTTGATGCTGCGGATTATGCTATTAATATCGGGGCAAGTCGGCCGCTTTATGATAAACTTACCTTAGGGGTTAATCTGAAATTCATCACTTCCCAGCTGGAAAGTTACAATTCGCTTGGTTTGGCCGCAGACATTGGAGCTGTTTATGCGGATACTGCTAAGAATTTTACAATGTCGCTGGTTTTTAAGAACGCCGGCGCACAGCTTTCCAAGTATGATGCCATCCAACAGCGGGAGGATTTACCCTTTGAAATCCAGGCGGCTTTCGCCAAAAAACTACGGCATCTCCCGCTTCGGGTTTCCGCCACTTTTAT
The DNA here is from genome assembly GCA_020627865.1 of Saprospiraceae bacterium. GTDB lineage: Bacteria > Bacteroidota > Bacteroidia > Chitinophagales > Saprospiraceae > JAHDGC01. The sequence goes on from JAHDGC010000487.1 coordinate 5,366, forward strand.
TCATTTGGAACGCTGGAACATTCTCTATGATGATCCCAATATTGAAGATGATAGTTTTATTCTGTTGGGCGAGGAGAAGCCGCCGGAGGAAAGCAAGATTGCACCGATTGTAGATAATTTTTTCCGACACATCGTCTTTGCCGGAGAGTTTTTATTTGGCAAAAAAGAAAACTTGCGGTTCCGAGTGGCTTATTCTCATTTGAAGCGGAAGGAGCTTTCTGTACAGAATTTCAGGAGCCTTGCCGGATTCTCAATGGGGGCAGGCATCAAGATCAGCAAGTTTCGTATGGAGTATGGAAAATCATTTTACCATCTGGCCGGAAGCAATAATCACATCACAATAAACATTGATATTCAAAGTTTTAAATCGAAGAAAAAAAAGCGAAAAAGATAATTGCACTTTTTTTTGATATGTTTTTGTAGTGTTATTGAAATAGTAAACAAAAATATCGTATTATTGTATCTAATATTCTTTAAACGGAGTATTCAGTTACCGGGTTTGGATAAAATGTGCCAAATGAAGGGGTTTGTTGTGGCATGTTTTATGATGAACCGAATCCCAAAAGCAGTTTCAATCGAAAGAGATTTGGCTGCTTTTTCTTTTTTGGGACATCGTAGAAACGCAATGCATTGCGTTTCTACGATGTCTTT
>JAHDGC010000488.1:0-4679 GCA_020627865.1 Saprospiraceae bacterium
TACCTGTAACATTTTAATTTTTAACATCATGTTTAATAAAACAAAAACTTTATGGAGCATATTTTGTATATGCTTTTTTCCTCTATTTTCATTTAGCCAAGATGTAATCTATCAAGTTGATGGAGTTGATCTTTACTCGGATGAATGCGGTGACTGTATCTTTGCCGGCGGGCCAGATTTTCGCATGTACGCGCGTGTCAATGACCAAAATAATACCAACTGGTCTTATTGGACTTATGAAGAGGATGACAGTAACGGTTGTAATTGGCTGGGGATAAGTAATAGTACTTGGAGGGGCAATACCCAAGAGGATCAATCCACTATTATTACGGTGCAATTGGATGCTTATGAAGATGACAATGCGGTTTGCGGTGGTAGCGATGGCGATTGCCCAGGGTATGCTACTGTTGGAACCAACCTGATCGTATCAAGACCACCTTGTGAATGGCATCTGTTTACAGAATTCCGTACTTGTGATGGGGTAGACTGGGGGATTCGGTATGAATACTTTTATAACTTTACGGGATTGCTCCCGGGGGCAGTAGTAGATGCCTCAATGGCTTCTTGTAGTAGTTTTGATCCTACGACGATATTGAATGCCGAAGATGCTACACCTTGGGCAACTTACCAGTGGGAAGTATCTACAGATGGCACGAGTTGGATAGAAGTTGCTGGCGCTACGGATGTTTCTTATAACCCACCATTATTAACCGAAACCACTTCTTACAGAAGAAGGGTCAACGATTGTAACAGCAGAACTGCATACAGTAATGTGGTTGTTTATACCATTGGTACGGCCTCTACACCTTATACGGAATTGCTCAGCCCAGTATCTACGGATATTTGTAATGGCGAATTTCTCTTACTCGAAGTAGGAGGTGGCATGGACGGAAGCGGTGCAACTACAATTTGGTATGATGATGCAGGCTTGACCAATCAAGTAGGTACTGGAAATCCTTTTACAACACCTGCCCTTACGGCAAACCAATCTTACTATGTTATCCGTACGGATGATTGTGGTACAACAGGTGCCTTTCAGGTGGACATCAACGTGGAGGATTTTCCAACACGCTATGATTTATTGATCAGTCCAAACCCTCCTGTGGTTTGTATCAATCAAACAGCAACTATTGAGGTCAGTGGAGGAGAGGGTAGTGCAACGACGCAGACCAATTGGTACTCAGATGCGGCACTCACAAATATGGTCGGGACAGGCAACCCGTTTGTCACGCCTCCAGTGACGGAAGATATCGTTTACTATGTTGTCAGGGAAAACTACTGTGCCCAAACACAAGCCTTTGAGGTTAGCCTGACCACTACACCAGATACGGATGGCGATGGTATCTGTGATGTAGATGATATTGATGATGACAATGATGGCTTTTTCGATTTATTTGACAATGATCCCCTGAATCCATTTAGTTGTGCTGATGAAGACGGAGATGGTTGTGATGATTGCTCTATCGGGGTAGATGGTTTCGGGTCAATGCCTGATTACGATACCGCAAATGATGGCCCAGATGCCGATGGCGACGGTATCTGCGATAGTGGCGATTTAACTTGTGTGGATACTGTTTTAGTGCATGAGATTATATTGTCAAGTGATACTGTTTATGCTACAATGAATATTAATTCTAAGGATAGTGTTCCGGCAGGTAGTAATATTAGTTATCTGGCGGGTATAGATATTGATTTGATTGAGGGATTTAGGGTAGATCTAGGGGGCGAGTTTTACGCGGGGATTGGCGGAATTTGTGCGGAGGCAAGACTTGCCGGAGCTGATGCTGTATCGGTAGAGGTTATAACCACAGCGCAAAATATACAAATCGTAAAATACACTTTAGATAAAATTGCGGATGTTACTATACAGTTGTTTGATAGTAGTGGAGAAGTGAAGGCCATGCGCTATCATGCTACCAATATCGCGGTCGGAACGCACGAACAAATTTTGAATATTGCGGAATTGAATGCCGGAGTTTATCTTTGTAAGATTACTGTTGGGAAGGAAGTTTTTACCGAAAAAGTTTTTGTAGATTAATAAATTTCAAAGCTACCGGTTAGCTTCAAACTGACCGGTAGCTTTGAACAAAAAAATCAACCACACAAGCATGATTTAATAATCAGAAGCCAAGAGAGTGCAACCCAATCACTTAGCCGCCTTCATGCTCAAAACCTTCGCCTTTTTCACCAGCTCAATAAACTTCGCCCGATATCCCTGTGCATCTTTTCCCTTGGCACTTTCCGCCAGTTGCACAATTTGACTATAGCTTAAAGTACCTTTATATAAAGATTCCTTTAGCAACAAACTAAAACCCGTAACGGCAGCAGAAAATCGAAAATTATCCGAACTTTGCTCCAATGGCCTCCAATCCCTATCCACAAGTTGTTCAATCAGTTGACTTTCTTCGGACTTGGGTGCTTTATACCGCAATTTTACAAGGAGCAACTCTTGATACATTTCTTTAGATAAATTATCTTCAATTTTTAACATATGATGCAACAGCAACAAGATTGCCTATTTTAGAATGGTTAAAATAATTTAATCATTATTTTAAACTTTACCTTATTTTTTGTTTAAAAAGTCGTGTATTTGCATTTTTATACATACTTTTAGTGGAAATACGAAATATCCGACTCTGTTGTACTTTACTTTTTTATTTTGAAAAATATATCCATGAAAAATTTATTACCATTTGCTTTTCTTCTACTTTTATTCGTACAAAAACCTTTGTTTGCCCAAAACTGTTTTGCTGATGCTGGCATCCTCACCGTAAACTGTAATACCATTGTGCCCTACCAACTGGATGCATCCAATTCGGATCAAACTCCGGGCAATAATTATGTCTGGACAGATGCTACTGGTCAACAATTTTTTGGCCTTATGCCCGAAGTGTCGGAACTGAATTTGCCTATTATACTTCATATTACAAATGACACTACAGGTTGTGATGTACTGGATACTTTGGTGGTTGATGATTCGGGGGATGTTGATGCTATTATACTATATCCACTTGTTAATACTTTTGACTGTACAATTGCAAGTATAGGAATAGCTGCGCTATGTGATTCCTGTGGCGATGATTACACTATCGGTTGGTATGATGGAGAAACGTTGCTTAGTAATGAAGGAGAAATTATCATAACAGAACCCGGCGTTTATCAATTGGTTGTTATAAACAACGTTTCAGGATGTACAGATACTGATGAAATAACGTTTTATGAGGATCAAGAGTATCCATTGGTATCTATTACCCCTGAATTTCCAGCATTAACTTGTGCGGAACCTGTTGTGATGTTATCGGCAGATGTTGTCCCTGATTTGCCACCATTTTCGGTTTCATTGGAATGGTTTGATGAAGAGTGGAATTTGCTTTCAACAGAAGAAAATCTAGCGGTAACAGAGCCGGGAGAATATTGGATTGTAGTGACAAATTTGACCAATAATTGCCAAAATACGACAAGTATTATCGTCCCCGAAAATTTTAATCCTATTGCAGGAACAATTGATGTTTTCCTCCTATCCGGTGAAACCTACATGGGGCAGGCATTCTATTCGGATACCACATTAGTGGATACCATATTTAATTCGGACTTGGATTGCGAGTACTATATGGTTACAAATATTTATGTGGATTTTTCTACAACCCAAGAACCCAATACTTTTGGCAATGTAAAAGTATTGCCTAATCCCGTAGAGGATGAGTTTTGTGTATATTTTGTTATGAATAAACAAGCTGCCGTTGCTTTTGTGCTTTATGATGCTAGTGGCAAGGAAGTTTTACAGGAGCAAGAAAACATGTCTGCCGGAACACAACAAAAATGTTTTGAACTCGCACATCTTTCGGGGGGCGTATATTATTTGTCAGTAAATAATGGGGGAGCAAAACGGGTTTTTAAAATAATAAAAATTTAATATAGGGGAGCTGGAAATAAATAATGTACCCAAAATTGACCAGATTATTTTTTGCCGGTTCCCTTCCCTAGAATAAGCGCCCTCAAATCTGCTGCTTCTCCACATTAATCCCACCATAATAAATTCGACTATACGGCAACACTGATTTTACAATCCAAACATTTCCACCAATGATACTATCATGGCCGATAACCGTTTCCCCACCAAGGATAGTTGCACCGGCATAAATGATTACATTATCCTCTATGGTCGGATGCCTTTTAGTCTGCGCCATGCTTTTTCTAACACTAAGTGCACCTAAGGTCACGCCTTGATAAAGTTTGACATCATTGCCGATGACTACCGTTTCTCCAATGACAATTCCTGTGCCGTGATCCATGCAGAAGCGGGCCCCAATTTCTGCCCCAGGATGAATGTCAATGCCAGTACGCTGATGGGCATATTCCGTCAAGATACGTGGCAGTAAGGGCAAGTTCATTTTATAAAAAATATGGGCAATCCGGAAAATGGCTAGGGCATAAAATCCGGGATAAGTTCTGATGACCTCTGCCTTGCTGGTTGCGGCAGGATCGCCCGCCAGAATTGCTACGGCATCTTCTTCTAAACTTTCTTGCAAATTAGGGAGCTGCCCCAAAAATTGTTTTTCCAATACTTCTGGTTGGATACTTACTTCGGCAGAAAGGGTGCCCAAAGCCTTAAAAAGCTCCAAACGGAAAAGGCGGTATTCTTGCTCGAAATCCCGAAAATTGGTGTAGCATTTATCGGA
>JAHDGC010000488.1:4689-6010 GCA_020627865.1 Saprospiraceae bacterium
GGGAACAACAATTGCAAAAGCCGATTCACCATGCGGCAGATGAACTCGGGAGAAAGGTTGTGCTGACAAGCCTTATGGTTATGATACAGTTTTTTTATAAATTCCTCTTCTGACATTTATCGGGATTAATTTTATAAACTCAAATAATCCACAAGATGGATAATATTCGGGAGAATTGCAATAAGGTTTGTAGTCAAAATGTAATGGGCTTTTCTTTTTTATAAAAAAAATAACGCAAAGTAATCCAGAAGAACCTTGCGTTACTTTTGTGAAAATTAATAACAATTAAATTGCAGATGGTATTTTACCATTGGCAAGTATCAATTTTCATCTCAAATTCGGCACCCGCTTGCACACTAAAACCCGGAATTATCGAGATTTGATTCCCCGCACGGAAATGTACAATAGCATCAGAAGGGACAGTACCATCAGAAATGATGACCTGTGCGGCCTGATAATATCCTTGTGGTATAATGCCGGGAATAATTAAAGTGTCCACACACGCAGAACAATCTGTGGAGAGTAGCGTGATGTTTTGGGTATATGTTGTTGTATTGTTGCACATGTCCGTTGCCGTCCAGCTGATTGTGGTCGTAGTATCTGTGATGGATAATATGCCGGGAGCAGAGCCAAGTGCCGGACAATTATCCGTAAAGGTCAGGACGGGTGGATTTGGGATATTGCTCGGACAATCAACGGTGATATCAACAGGGGGATTTATAAATGTGGGGGCGATATTGTCATTAACCGTAACAACAGGCCCTTGTTCCAGATCGCAACAAAGCGGAGAATTCTCTCCTCCCGTGCAGTCAGACAGTAGGGAACTGATATTGGTAGGGCTAGGATCAACTCCTCCGTCTATAAGAGAATAATTATAAGCGAAAATTATATAATTCCCAAGACAAGATGGGGGACTTGGTGCCATAAACATTCCGTTAGTTGAAATATCTAGAATTTCACCTGCTCCATCAACCATAAAGTAGCTTGTTGCATATTCAGGCCCAATGGTATTCCCTGCAACAGCAGTGCTGACTATCGCTCCTGGGCAAGTAATAATATTTCCAGCGGTAAATATTCCTGCCTCTGCTTCGCAACAGGTGCTTACGGTAATTGGAATTGCCTTTGAAACAATGCCACAACCAGAATTGCTACTTACGGTAACAATATAAACTACGTCGCTTGAAGGGGCAACGGTAACACAGGCCGTTGTTGCTCCATTCATACTTGGCCCTGTCCATTGGATAATTATCCCATCGGTAACAGTTACACAAATCGTAATGCTTTCTCCTTCGCAGATGCTAGGTTCAATAGAAGCAAAGGT
>JAHDGC010000489.1 GCA_020627865.1 Saprospiraceae bacterium
CAAAAATATCTCGATTCTTAACCTTGGGTCAAGGTTATTTATTTATTGATTACTACCATCATTACATCCCTCAATCACCGTCTCGAATTCAGCCCCATTTGGAACACTAAACCCTGCTTTTAAAAGAATACAATTTCCAGTATTGAAGATAACATTGGAAGCGTTTCCTGTCGTGCCATCACTCTGTATTGTTTGCCCAGAAATGTAAGTCCCGGTCGAAATGGTACCAGGCAGATCCAAATGAACAGGGCAACATGCTTCGACAATACTAAATTCAATATTGAAATGATATGTTCTAGTAAAGGTAGTGATTGTAGCTTCACCCGATACAGGAGGGTTGCCTTCGGTAACACTCCCAGACTGGCTAGGGCCGCCAGTATACCAAATTTCATCTGAGGAACCGACAATCGAAATCGCAGATGCTATGCCTCCGCCAGAACCATCTGCGTAAGCATCTAAGAACCCTACGGAAATGGTTTCTCCAGCATCAAGGGTAAAACTTGTGCCTCCAGTCTTGAATTCAAATGAATTCTGGCCAAGTATATATTCCGAAGAAGTTCTGGTTGTGCCAACCCGCAATACCGTGAAGTCATCATCCCCATTTACTTTCACGACAAATGGTGTAACAGGATTACCTATTCGATTAATATAAAAATTAAAGTTATCAATATTGACGGTGACGGTGCCACCTGAAGTATTGGTATAAGTTCCTGTTTCGTTGATGACCATGTTAGATTGCCATCCGTCTGTACCGCCTGAGTTCAAATCGTTACCTACTGAAAAAATATCCGTAAAATCTACGCATGGTTGTTCAGGAAGAGAACCCGCCAATCCAAATTGGGTACGCCCTGTTGGGTCTTCTTGAAAGGCAATGACCTGCTGTACAGAATCGCAAGTTGTAACCGTAAGCGTATCTTTTGTAGCATTCCAACTGGTATGAGGAAGGGACTGTCCATTGACGTAGGGATACAGCAAGATTTTAAACTTTGGCTCTACACTATTACTTTCTACGATTAACCTCGGCCTTACCCAATTCGGGTTAGGGGTGAAAGTTTGCGAATTATCATGGTAATAAAAATAAGTTAAGGTATCTTGATAGCCGGGAGTTCCGGTAAAGCCTTCGTTACTCAATACTCTGACCAACATTCTCCGGTTACCTTCACTATCCGGTTCTTTCAAAATAATATCATTTCTATAGTCTCCGTTATCTAGATTGACATCTGTTGACTCTATTGTTAGGTCACGGCCAATTTGTGCCAACCATTCGTATAAATGTTCACTATCATCTTTTTTAAAATCATCGACGACCAACACGAATGGGCAATCTCCTTTAAATAAACCAAGGGTACGATATGCTTTTTCAATAGGATTGTAAGGTCGCTTAATCATGTGTTCCGTATTATGTGCACCAAACCAACTAGGGTAGTGGTAAAAGGGAATATCAAAGTGGGGTTCATCTTTCGGGATATACTGAAAATCATTTAGGGTCTCCGTAACTTCCGTCCAGCCATTGGCACCCAGCCAGTAGTGATCTTGATCTGCAGGGATAACCCCTGTCCAAGTCCATTCCCAGTTATAGGCATAGGTTGCATCACCGGCTATTTGTGTTAAACTATCACTAGCTTCATAATACAAAACCGTTCCGGGCTTGCGGCATTTATCTCCATCAGGATCATCCATAGACATGCCCTTCCCATCCACTTGAATACTGGTATGGTAGCGGCTGGGTTGAAACTGGCTTCCGCCGAAAGTTTGCCTGATCCATATCCTGCCTAAGGCACTGAGTGTAAAACTATTTCTATCGGAATGCGTGTGCCCACCAAAATCTTGGCGACAATGGAATTGAACAGCTAGGTCATTGGCATCTGTACCATTTCTCATAACAGCTAACCCACGATCACTGGCAAAATAATCTTCTTGAACAACATTGTCGGCTTGGGCTTGCCAATCTCCGTCATCGTAATCCTGACAGAAAATAGCCGAAACGAGTAAATCATTATGATACGTACCACCAGGCTGCAATTGTTGGTAAACATATTTTTCCTGTGTAGTATTTTCAAATTTATACCATCGTCCAATATAATTCCGCCAAACAAAGTCAATTTTTGGATCGTTTGGAAAAGCATATTTTAAGCCAACAACATCGGCAGGATGAAATTTGCATTCTCCCGTAACGGGATCAATACCACTTCCTCCCCACACATCATAAGTCGTGAAGCCATAGCCAAAAGGCTGCATAATTGCCATCAGGAAATCTTGTCCATAACTCCGCGTATGTGGATGCCCCAACATACTATAGCCGCGACGAGCAAGGGCGATGGCTGTCGTTGCAAAAATATAATTTTTGCCCAAGCCTTCTACGGGTGCACCAGATTCATAAAAACCATAGTTGACGAAAGTATGATAAGCCCTAGCCCATCTTTCCGTTAAAGTGGGTTGGTAACCCGTTTCTCCCTCTATCGCAAAGTTGGTGATAATTTCAAAAGAATTCAAGCCACACCAATTACTAATGGTAACGGGGGCATTCGTGAAGCTACCATACAAGGGGTATTGAGGTGTGATGGTGGCCAGTGCTTCCCTAACCACATCTTGCTGTGTGGTTGTCATGGCATTATAATTCAAATCGTAGGCCAGCGCCATATGTATCCCCCCGACAAGTTGATATTGTACACTGTCCAGTGGATTCTGGGTATCATTCAAAGCAAGCGTTGCCCAGTGAGCCATCGCTGTTCCTAAGTCGGCAGCCCTGTCATCATAATGCCTGTTGAGTATAGTATCATACTGGCCTTGATGAATTAAACAGTCAAATGCTTCAAAAGCCATCTCCGTTGCCACCAACATTTTCCGCTTGGCATCTACACCATCCCATACTGTGGGATCTTGGGCGATCAGCTTTTCATAGTATGAACTACAATCCCAGAATCCGGCATTGTCAATCAACCGATTTCCATCAGCATCTTGTGCATAATCCTCATTGTGGTTGTAGTCTGGAAGGTTATCGGGACCTTGGTTATATCCCCAATGGAGGACAATGGTAAAAGCCTTAATCTGTTTCATGATTGCTCGACCACTGACCGTATTGGCGAGTCGATTCCGGAGATCGGGTAACTCATCGGCATCAAAATAAATTCTGGGATGTTCGTAAGCAGGCGGCACGGAATCAATAGCCCGTAGCCCTGTGAAGTCCCAGTTGACTACTCTGGGGCCGAGGCCTGGCGTAGTGGAGTTATCATAATTATCCCAGTTATCTATCCAGCCTCCGGGTTGGGGCGGGGGAGCGATCTGGCCGAAGGCAGGGAGGGTTATTATTGTAAAAATTAAGAGATAAAAAGAAATTTTGTAGATCATTTTTTAGAAGCTTTTAGATATGATTTATTAAATACATGTTTTCGTGATTGAAAAAATGCAGCATGTAAATTTGGAGAGATAGATATGATGGTGATTTTTTAAAGGCTAAATATACATACCCAATTTAGTTTTATCCATTTATGCTATTACGACATTTTTATATTTTTAATACAACATTTCCACACAAAAGGGTGTTACTTCCTGATGGTTAGGCTAGTATGTTGAATATAAAAAACCGTAGAGCCGCAATGCATTGCGGCTCTACGGTTTTTTATTCAGAATATTTACTGATTACTCCCACAACCCGTTTCAATCACCGCCTTGAACTCAGTACCGGCAGGAACGCTAAATCCAGCCTCCAATAAAATCCAATCTCCCGTGTCAAAGATGACATTGGATGCACCATCTATAGTGCCATCACTATGAATCGTTTGTCCAGAAAGGTATGTTCCTGCTGGAATGATGCCGAGTACATCCAGGTGATTAGGACAACTATCACTCACACCATTACTGGAACAAAACCCAATATTGAAATGATAGCTTCTAGTCAAGTGGCCTATAAGATTTGCACCCGGTACTGGAGTTGCTCCTTCTGAAATACTACCAGACATGTCTGGACCAATATTCCCACCGGTATACCAAACATCATCTGGTGTATTATTTTGATCATAAACAATAACAGAGCCGATGTCGGCACCCGTACCATCCGGTTTTGCATCTATGAATCCGATGGCTAAGGTTTCGTTAGGGTTAAGAACATAACTTGCTCCACCCGTTTTAAATTCAAATATATTTTCGCCAATGCCATATTCTGCCGCCGTCCGTGTTGTACCTATAGCAACAACAGTGAAATCTTCAAAGCCATTAATTCTAACAATAAATGGCGTTACGGGATTTGCTTGTTGGAAAGCATAGAAGCTAAAATTGTTAAAGTAAATTGTTTCGGGAATGCTAGAGGTATTGGTGTAGGTATCCGTTTCGTTAATCATCATGTTAGAATTCCAGCCATCCGTGTTGCCTGCATTATTGGATGGATTCCCTAGGTTAAGCCCGCCGCTTTCTGTAACGCTAAAGCTGATGTTGAAATGGTAAGCACGGGTAAGCCCTGTTATGATATTGGCTGCTTCAATAGGGGCAATGCCTTCTACAACACTTCCTGACTGCCCATTAGAAGAACCGGAATACCAAATCTCATCCGTTGCACTTTGGTCATTGGTAATGACACCACCTATACCGCCACCTGTTCCATCGGCGTAGGCATCCAAAAATCCTGCAGCTATTGTTTCTCCGGGTTGCACGGTGATGGTTGCCCCTCCGTCCTTGAACTCAAATGCATTTTGACCAACATTGTATGCAGTTGACGTTCTCGTTGTGCCTACTCTTAAAACTGTAAATTCATTGTCGGCATTTACCCGGACCACGAATGGGGTAACAGGATCTGCTTTATGGGCAGCATTAAAACTGAAATTATCGACAGACAATACTTGAGGACAGCCTGAAGTATTGGTGTAAGTATCTTCCTCATGGATAACCATGTTGGATTGCCACCAGTCGACAACACCTGAAGCCAGCGGGTTGCCAAGGATGAAATTGTCCTCGGGGCCAGGTATGATGATATTTTCCTCTGCAAGCCCAAAGTCTGTTCGCCCTGTTGGAAGTTCTTCAAAAAATATCTTTTTAGGTTCGGCATCACAAGTCGTAACGGTCAAGGTATCCTTCGCAGCATTCCAAGAAGTCACCGGAAGTGGGTCGCCTTGTACATGTGGGAATAATAAAATTTTATATTTGGGTTCAACACTGTTGCTTTCTATAACAATTCGTGGGCGTTCATAGTTGGGGTTTGGGGTGAAAGGGGCAGCATGCCAGTAGTCGTCGTAATCTGTAATTTCCAGATAACCCGGCACTCCGGTAGCCCCTTCATTTTGCAAGACTCGGACGAGCATTCTTCTGTTCCCTGTTGCATCCGGTTCTTTGAAAATAAGATCATTCCTGTAATCATTATTACTAAGGTTTACATCTGTTGATTCAATGGTTAAGTCACGGGCAATTTGTCCCAACCATTCATACAGGTGTGGATCGTTATCTTTTTTAATATCATCAACGACGAGTACGAAAGGGCAATCTCCTTTAAACAGACCAACGCCTCGAAAAGCTTTTTCAACAGGATTGAAAGGCCGCTTAACCACATGTTCGGTAGTAAACGGCATCGTCCAATGCCCATAATTGTAAAAAGGAATATTATAGTGTGGCTCCGATTTTGGGGTATACTGAAAATCATTCGGCGTTTCCGTAACTTCCGTCCAACCATTTTGGTTCACCCAGGGGTGAGGATCGTCCGGCCCTACCGACCCTGTCCAAGTCCATTCCCAAGAGTAAGCATAACTAGCATCCCCAGCCACTTGAGTCAAGTCTTCGCCAGATTCATAGTGAACAATTTTGCCGGGCTTTCTACATTTATCCCCGTCGGGATCATCCACCCCCATTCCTATCTCATCTATTAATATGGTGTTGTGATAATTTCCCGGAATTAATTTGTTATCCCCGAAGGTTCTCCTGAACCAAATTCTACCCAAGGCACTCAAGGTAAAATCGTTTCTATCGGCATGTGTATACTGCGCACGGGATAAAAAAGTGATTTCAAAATAGTTGAAAATTGAGAGT
>JAHDGC010000490.1 GCA_020627865.1 Saprospiraceae bacterium
AATTCTAGAAGAAGCTTCTAATAGAAATAAAAATCTAATAACAGATGCAGATATCTATAGTAAAGAAGATATGGCTGCCGTTTCAATGTTTCTTGCAAATGGAACGGAATGGTTTTTAACGAGAAACCGTTTCCCTACAAAAATACCTTTTGATATAAGAATGAATTTCGATCCTAGCGATTACATCCGGCAATTTGATGAGGAATTATATACCAATAAGTATGTCCCTATTCTTGTTTATTACGGAACAAACCGCTTATTTTTAGATGGAAACACTCGTGATTTTTCTCATGAGAAAACATATAGGTATCCGATTTTAAAGTGTTATGAAAATACCTTGGATAGTAAAATCAATAGTTTTGCCGATTTCGAGGCTTGGTATATTGAAAAAGAAAATAAAGAAAATAGGATTAGATTAAGGGAGGATAACGCCTATCGAAGTCCAGATTTAAAGTCTGTAAGGAAAGCGATTGAACAATTTTTTGGGAGGATACAAGAAGAGTTATCTTTGGGGCATTTATATGTTGAAGACTTTGAGCCAGGTCAGGATCGGCCGAAGCTTTTTTTTAAAAAAGGAAACCTGAATATAAGATTAGACAAGCTTTCTGATGGTGAAAAAATGACCATCCTTTTAGTCAGTGACATTGCCCGACGGCTGACGATGGCACATGCTTTACCAGAGCAACATGATCCACTAAAAGGGAAAGGCATCGTTCTAATAGACGAGATAGAACTGCACTTGCATCCCCGTTGGCAACGACAAATTATCCCTGCTTTGACCGATGTTTTTCCCAATATTCAATTTATTATAACAACACATTCCCCACAAGTATTGAGCAATCTCAAAAGAGAAAATATCCATGTCATAGAAGATTTCCAATTAGTCAAGGATATAGCCCCGATATATGGAGAAGATAGCAACTCCATTCTGTGGGAAGTGTTCGGAGTGAAAAAACAACCAGAACACGCAGCAGAGGCCTTCGATAAATTTTATCGTTCAATGGAAGAGGATAAGGGAAAGGCATTGGAAGCCTTGCGGGAACTAGAGGCTACCTATGGAGCGGATCATAATGAAGTAAAAAAAGCCAGACAGGACTTTGATTTTGAGTTTGGAGCATACAAAGAATAATTTATGAAGTTCATTGAAAAAGGAGCAGAACCCAGTGCCTTGCGCGAATACAATACAACACCAGGTGCCGTTTTTGATAATTGTCCAAAAAGTGTTGTACGGGATGCATTATTACAGGAGCAAGGTTTTATTTGTGCCTATTGCATGCAACGTATCAGTGCGGATTTGAATGCATCCTATAAACCCAAAACGGAAATAGAACATTTTAAATCACAGCGTCGCTATCCGGATTTGCAACTTCGTTATGGCAATATGCTAGGGGGATGTAATGGAAATGTTGGGAAAGGGAAGCATAAATTAATCTGTGATAAATCGAAATCTCGTTTTGATGATCGGCACGACTTGACAGTAGAGCCCCAAAATCAAGATCGGATTAAGCAAATAAAATATACGCGATCCGGAGAGATTTTTTCTGATATCGATACGGTTAATGATGACCTCAATGAAGTCTTGAATTTGAATGAACAAGATTTGAAAGAACACAGGGCAAATTTATACAAAAGCTTAAAAGCTAAGATAAAAAATTTTTGGGGGATAGCGAAAGGAAATAAAACGAAAGTCAAGGCTTTAATCTTTGAAGAACACAAGCGTTGGAATAGCCGAACCGATAATAAATTTATGCCACTATGCGGTATGGCCTTGTATGTGTTGGAGAGGGAGTTAGAGAAGTTTTGAGTATGTTAATATTAATTCCTATTGGAAAATCATGAAAAAAGATAAAGATGTCATCATACTAAAGAATTTTTATTTCGAGTCCAAGGCTCGACTTTATATTGCTCGCCTTGAAGAAGCCGGCATCCCTGCCTTTCTTTCCAATGTCAATACCACAACATTTATCCCTTTCGGACATGGTGGGATCACCTTGCATATACGTAAAAAAGATGCCCGTCAGGCACTGGAAATTATCAAAGAACTGGATGCCATAGAGTCTGGAGAAAAACCATCCGAGGAGACATTTCACGATGCGGAAAAAGAAGATATTCTTTTTGAAAAAGAAGCACATGCCATAAAAAACAGGCGTGTAAATTCTATCCTGCTTTTTATAACATTGTTTTTACTTTCTTTGTTTTTGCTGCGGATATTTTTCCGTGCTGCTGGATATTTTGAGTGGTTTGATTATTTTTAATCGCGGGTTTGGGTACAGACGTTATGCATGACGTCTCTACAATTTTACCCGGCTTCCCTCCGCCTGCACAATATCCGTATCCTCTACAAGATACTGTTTCGCATCCAACCGAGACTGTGCCGTCAGGTTTGCACTCAAAAAACGACCTTTCCCACGGATGTCAATTTCATTCTTGCCTTGCTGCTGTAAGAATAAAGAATCAACATTAACATAAGCTTTAATGTCATAGTCTCCAACATTACTTATTCGCATGCGTGGTTCTTCAAATCCTTTTACCTTAACATCATCTGTATTTTCTACGGTTAGTGATTTCAGAGAAGGCATGTTGATATAAACCCTTACCGGAGAGTCGGGCTTTTTGAAATCCCCCGTCATCTTTATTTTGTTGTCAATTTGTTCAATAGCGATCTTATCGGTATAGCTTTCTTTTCCACTAATACGGAAAGACCAGTCTTCGTTTTTTTCAATATGAACTTTCACCGGGCCATCGATTTCAATTTGGTCAAAGTTTTTATATTGGTCAAGAAGATTAAATTTTGATTGTTCCCCAATTTCGATGTTTTCCAAAGATTTTTCGTGAAGCGGGCGTAATCCTTCATCCGTCATTGTCCAAAGATCTATATCCTGGGAAGACAAGTTGTTGATGAGATGGCCCGGATGATTTTTAGGAATGTGTATCTTTTTTCCTACTGGAATGCTCAGCTTAACGTGTACCTTTTGCCCTCTCCATTTTTCGCCTTTTTGTAAAATGAAATCGGCTGGAATGGCAAAACTATTTTCCGTCTGTACAATGTTGTAGTTGATGTCATCAGCATGCATTTCTGCTTCGGTTTTGTCTCTTCCTCTAGCAGATTTGTACACGGTAATGTTCATGGCATCTGCTTTTACAATGTCTAGCTCAACCATCTTACTTTTCAATAGTTGCTCACTGAGTTGTATTTGATCGACGATTATCTGGCCATGGGGAATATGCTGTTGGGGAAATTCTAACAATATGGTTTCGTCTTCGGTTGGGTTTAGGCTCAATGATCTCTGGGTTTGATTTTCTGTTTGAAATTGAAAAGCCAAAAAAGAGAATATGGCACCGAACGAAACGATATTCAAGGCCCAGAAACCGCCTGTTTTAAGCATGGAAGGTTTCAGGATATTTCTCCGGAAGATCATCTTCAAGAAAAATGCTGCTATCCAGAAAAGTGGGATACCGATGATGAAGAATATATTGGCAGAAGCAACGGCATAGGCTAACCCCTGCTCTGGGAAGAAAAAGCCATTGTAAGGCCAGGAGAAAATAATGCCGATGAGCAATCCAATCCAGGAAACCGCCAAACTTAACATGATGCATGCAGCAACAATGATAAGTATGGGTTTCCAGATTTTTAAAAAGAAATTAATAAGTGCCGTAGCAAAGAGTCCTAGAAGATAAACCCCTTCCTTAAGGGTATTTCTAATTCCGTCGTTTTCGGTGATGCTTTTTTTTTTGATTTGAATTCTTCGCCGAATTCATTCATCTTATCCGAAAGCATGTGGACTTCTTCCTCGATAATTTTCCCGATGTTGGAAACATTGATGGGTTCCCCACGCATGGCCAACCGGTCGCCGGCTGTTTTTGCTTCGGGAACGATTGCCCATAAAATGAAGTAAGCCATCATGAAAGTTCCAAAAGAAAATGTGGTCAACAAGACTAGTGCAAGCCTTACCCATAGTGGGTCTTGGATACCGAGATAAGCGGCGATGCCAGATGCAACCCCCGCAACAATGGTTTCGTCAGGGTTGCGATAAAGCCTTTTTCCCGGGCGAAAGGAATGTTCGTGCTTCGGTGCCTCCTCAAAGGTTTCATCCACAGGTTCTGCCCCAAATTCTTCCGGTGTTCCCATGGTCTGAATGGCTGCTTTTACATCTTTCATGTTGACAATTTTCCGACTGCCCATAGAATCTAGGAACAATTCGGCCAGGCGGATTTCGATGTCTGAGGTGATCTCCTCATACCCTTCCGAGCTGCGGAAATGGTTGTGTATCGTACTGAGATAGTTGTCGAGATGCAGGTAAGCATCTTCATCAATAGTAAAAGGATATTCTCCTAAGTTAACATTAAATACTTTATTCATTATGGCTAACGTTTTTTGTAGATTGTTGAACGGCAAAGACCAATTGATTCCAGACACCCATCAAGCCTTGGAGAAAGCTTTCTCCGGCTGGGGTGGTTTTGTAGTACTTGCGGGGTGGGCCGCTTTTAGACTCTTTCCAGTTATATTCCAATAATCCCGCATTTTTCAGGCGAGTTAGTAAAGGATAAAGTGTGCCTTCTTTTACGATTAACTCTACTTCCTTTAGTTTATTAATAATATCTGAAGGATAAACTTCTTCCTCCGAGATGATGGAAAGAATACAAAGCTCCAAAACGCCTTTTCTCATCTGTGCCTTTGTATTTTCTAATTTCATATCACAAATATACAATGATATATAGTACTATGCAATACCTAGTACTATGATTTTACCCAGTTCTATATGAATTTTAATTAAAAGGCTATGAATGGAGGGATTTTTTCGATGAAAGGTTAAATTTTTCTTAATGTAATAAAAAAACGTAGGGTCGCCATACATTGCGACCCTACGTTTCTTACATTATCGAGTTATTCCAACTCGCATCTTATTTATAGATGATGTCTGATTTTCTCCCACTTCCCAAAGCATTCACCACTACTCAGTCTGCCCTCTGACAGTGAGCGCAGCGAACGATCTAACAATGAGCGAAGCGAATGATCTAAAATCTAAAAGCGCAGCGATCTAAAAAACTACCCCATCTCCGCCACCACCTCCGTCACCTCCGGCACCATCCGCTTCAACATCCCCTCGATCCCACTTTTCAACGTCACCGTAGAAGAAGGACAACCACTGCAAGAACCCTGAAGCACAACCGCAACCACACCCTTATCAAAAGACTTAAACTCGATATTCCCACCATCCATCTCGACAGCAGGTTTTACATACGTATCAATCAGCTCCTTGATGCGCTTGACAAGTTCGGCTTCCTCTTCGGTATACTGGTAGCCGGCACCTTTTTCGGCCTCTATTTTTTCCATCGCTTCCGCAAAACCTTCCTTCACGATAGATTTGTTCTCTTCGATATAATTTTTAATGAACTCTTTCAGCTTGAGCATGATATCTTCCCAAGCATAATTGAATTCCTTGCTGATGGTTACAAAGTTATTACAGATGTAAACCCCTTTCACATAGGGTTGCTCAAACAAAGCGGTTGCCATTGGCGACCATTCTTTGGCCAAATCTTCCTCCCTAAAATCTGCCGTTCCTTTATAAAGCATCCGATTCGTTACAAATTTCAAGGACTCTGGGTTCGGAG
Organism: Saprospiraceae bacterium; assembly: GCA_020627865.1. GTDB lineage: Bacteria > Bacteroidota > Bacteroidia > Chitinophagales > Saprospiraceae > JAHDGC01. The sequence continues at coordinate 5,614 of JAHDGC010000490.1, forward strand.
TTTGCTCCGTATATAGCATTACTGGACTTTTCGTTACTGGATCCATATGATTAATTTGTATATTTTCTTTTGTGAAAAAATTTATATTTACAAAAATAACACATTTTTCAATGTAAAGTTTGATTTTAACTGTATTTAGGTCATGGGGCATCGAAAGGATAAACATAAAATATCAGAGTCGAATCCTTGCGACCTTATTCATTTTAGTAAAAAAAGCATAAGAAATCCGAAAGCACAAAATACTGTTTGATCGTAGGAAGTTTATTTTGTGCCGGATTTTGTTGATTTTTTTGCGCCTGCCTGCATGTTCGCAGGAACAGGCAGGTTAAGAAATGAATACAGTCTTGATTTTTTGGTTCTTTTTCATCAAGGAAAAAGAAC
>JAHDGC010000491.1 GCA_020627865.1 Saprospiraceae bacterium
TATACTAACGTCTTGCTCGACCGATCTCCAAGCACAACCATCCCCCAACATCGTCTTCATCATGGCTGATGATCTAGGATGGTCACAGTTGAGTACAGGAAATACCAACCAAAATCATCCTAGCGATTTTTATGAAACCCCAACGCTAGAAATGATGGCCAATGAAGGCGTTTCCTTTTCTTGCTCCTATGCTGCTTCCACTTGTACACCGAGCCGCGCCGCACTACTTTCAGGGCAATATGCCCCTAGAGCGACCAATAATGTTTTCGCAAATACGAATAATGTTCCAAATGGTGTTAGCTTGGTACCTCCAAGTCAAGGAATTGCCAGTAGCGGCATGATAGAACTTCCTGCCGCGACCATTACCATAGCAGAAACCATTAAAACAGCCGGGTATACTACCGCTCATTTTGGGAAATATGATGTTGGAGGAGAAAGCCCTAATGAACCCAACACCGTACTAGATCAGGGATTTGATTATAACTACGGAGGAGATCATTATCAAACGCCCGGAGGATACTTTGCCATTTCTACCAATAGAGGTTGGCAATTCAGTTCTAGGATCGGCCCTGAGTTAGATCCTTGGGCCGATCCATATACAGCAGCACAATCTTTGGAGCTTGCAGGAGATTATTCCCTTGACGGTACACCTAAGCACATTACCGATGCCATGACCGATGCCGCATTGGATTTTATGGAAGGCCACAAGCAAAATAAGTTCTTTATCCACTTCTCGCAATATGCTGTCCATTCGCCATATACGGATTCTAATGCGAGACCCGATTTATTAGCAAAATATCAAGCAAAATCCATTACGAACCCCAGTCAAATGGGTCATGACAGCAATGCACAAGCAGCCATAGCAGAAGGCATGGATCAGTCTATTGGAAGAATATTAAATTATCTGAAAACTACAGCCGATCCGCGTAATCCTGGCCATGTACTTGCAGACAATACCATCCTTTATTTCATGTCAGATAACGGAGGAACCATTTCCTCTGATGACAATGGACCACTAAGCGAATATAAAGGAAGCTACAAGGAAGGAGGTATCAGGGTTCCTGCTATCGCTTGGTCGCCAGGATTAATTCCTGTGGGCAATGTTATTATCAGCGATGCTATCCATAGTGTTGATCTTTATCCTACTTTTGCGGAATATGCTGGTGCGAACTTGCCCGCTAATTATCCACTAGATGGGGAAAGTCTTATCCCTTTATTGGATGGTAGCAATGGAAGCCTTTCCAGAAAAAATGTTTTCTTCCACTACCCTTTCTATGTAGTGAACAACAGGCATGATGTTCGTCCTCAGACCATTGTTAGAAGTGGTAATTATAAATTAATTCATTATTACGAATCGGGAACTTATGCCATGTATGATGTGATCAATGATCTGGGTGAAAATACAGACCTTTTGGCCAACAATCCATCCAATGATGTTCTATGTGCTGCGGAAAGAATGTCTATAGCGATGATTGATTGGATTAATGATGTCAATGCCCCACTACCGACTTATGCCAGCAATGGCCAATCGGTACCTATGCCAACCGTGCTCACAGGCTGTGTGGGTTGTACGGTAGGGGGAGCTTGTGATGACGAGGATACCTGTACTTCTAACGATGTTTATAATAGCACTTGTCAATGTGTCGGTACTTTAATCGACAGTGATGGCGATGGCGTTTGTGATTCAAATGACCAGTGTCCAGGAACAAATGATGCACTCATTGGAATGCCTTGCGATGATGGAGATGCTTGTACAACGGGAGATATGTTTGATAACAACTGCAACTGTGTTGGTACTTATGCCGACAGTGATGGCGACGGGATTTGCGATGGGAATGATCAGTGCTCCGGAGTAGATGATGGCATTATCGGGACGGCTTGTGACGATGGGGATGACTGTACTTCGGGAGATGCTTATGATGCCAATTGCAACTGTGTCGGTGTGCCGAATAGCGACAGTGATGGTGATGGGGTTTGTGATGCTAGGGATCAGTGTGCCGGCATGGATGATGCCCTTGCGGGAACGGCTTGTGATGATGGAAGTGTTTGCACTACTGGAGATACTTATGACGCAAATTGCAACTGTGTCGGTAATTTTGCCGATAGCGACGGGGATGGAGTTTGTGATGCGAATGACCAATGTCCGGGCAGTGATGATACGGTAGATACGAATGGAAATGGCATTCCTGATGGTTGTGAATCATCGTGTAGTTATAACCTCGTAGATTTTGAGAATTTTGAAAGTGGTTGGGGGATATGGAATAGAGTTGGTGCGGATGCCCGCCGAAATATTAATGATTGGAGTTATGCTTACTCGGGATCATACTGTGTTCGCATCAGGGACAATTCTAGTACTTCTATCATTACAACGGATAACCTTAACCTGAGTAATTATGATGAAGTCACGATAGATTTCACCTACTATCCGCTAAGTATGGACAATGTCAACGAAGATTTTTGGTTACAAATTTCAACGAATGGTGGTGCTAGTTTTACGACGGTGGAAGAATGGAATATGTATGATGAATTCACGAATGGTAATCGGTACTTTGATCAGGTTGTATTGGCAGGGCCTTTTTCTGCCACCACACAGTTCCGATTCCGTTGTGATGCTTCCAACAATTCCGATTGGGTTTACATTGATGATATTGAAATTAGTGGTTGCTACAATGCATCTCCTGGATCCAATTTCATGAAAAATGTAGCCTCTACAAATGGAGCTGAAATTCATAGCTTTAATAAAGATCTTCAATTATCTCATTGGGGTTTCAAATGTTTCCCGAATCCGTTTGAGCAGTCTTTCCGAGTTATTGTAGAAGATTATGATGCCCAAAGCCCCGTTCATTTGACCTTGATAGGCATAGATGGCAAAATTATTTATGAACAGGAATATCAGTCAGATATTATTGATGTGGATAACCTTAATTTGGAAAATGGTATCTACATGATTCGCATACAACACAAGGATACAATGCAGACGCAACGCATGCTTAAATTTTAGTTGACGTTTAAACGTTGACTGATCGCTAGTAAAATTTCGTTTTTTTGTTAAATTAAAAGCAGTAAATCGGTATCGGAATCATTCCGGTATCGGTTTACTTTTTAAGAACAGCCCTTCCCTTTTCTAAGCTAAGAAAATAGTATCTAGGGGGAATTTGTAAGGTACATATGTGACATTGTAATAAGAACTTCAATTATTGCAGCAAGCTCCACATGATATATCAAACAAGATTACGACAAACTTTCTCATCAATGATTCAATTCAATTTTTGTGACATGGCATAATAATAAAAAATATATTTACACTTACCATAAATAAAGACATAAGACATATTTCCAAAGAAAATGAGACAAAAAATGCAATTAACCCCATAAAAATGTAATACAGAGACCATACAAGCCAATAAAATATCGCCTCAAACTTCTGCACAAGCCATTCAGTGACATTAAAAATATCAATAATATTTAAATTGTAGAAATAGTCCTAGTTATTAAGTTTTAATCCATCGCTGAAATGTTTAAATTTATTATACTGTAGCATCAGGATTCCTCAACTTAAACCTGATCTCTATCTTTCCCAAGTATGAAACACCTTCCCAAAATCGTCTCATCTCATAAACCGTTCTTAAGAATTTGCATATTTAAGTTTTAATTTCATTTTTCACATTAAAACAAACTTATATTTTAAAACACTCACACAAAATAATCTATTTTAAAATATAATTTTCCATCATGCAATTTTCTTCCCTTTAGGATTAGTTACTGATACATACATACAATATTTCAATCTGTGACACAGTAAAAGGACATATTGTTATTCATGAAAAATTTAGCGAGTTTTCTAATCTTTATTTTCATAGGGATGGCTTTTGGCAGTTATGCCCAAACAGTTACTATGACTTATACCAACCCTGGAACAACCACTATAGATGGTTGCGGAACTTATTGTAATTCTCTCCCTGGTGTTTCGTTTGCCCAATCTGACTTTGACGGTTGCGTCGTAACGGATGTAAATGTCAGTATAACTTGGGTAAAAACAGATGGCACATGTGCTGCCCCAGGAACAGCCAACTCTTTTCATAATGAGACTTCTTTCCGGCTCGATGGCCCAACGGGCACCCAAGCTGTACTGGTGCAACCTGGAGCATATACAGGTACAGCTACTATTCCTTTAATAACTACTAACTTTAACCAAGGGTCTCCCGTCGTAGGTGGCGCAACCCCTGTTGGTGGAACTTTTGGCCCTAATAATGGTAACCTGAACAGTTTTAATGGTACCAACCCCGTTGGCACTTGGTTCTTACGTGCAGGTGATACTGCAGGAGGTGACCCACTCTGCCTCACAGAGTATTCCGTAACCGTTACAGTCCAACCCGACAATACCGCACCTACGGTAACCTGTCCCGGCACTGTTGTAGTGAATGCCGATCCAGGAACCTGTAGCGCTACAGGCATAAATATCGGCACCGCAACCGCAACCGATAATTGCGGTGTAAACAGCATCACGAATAACGCACTGACGACCTACCCTGTTGGAAATACGACCGTTACCTCAACAGCAATCGATATCTTTGGCAACTCCTCCAACTGTACCCAAACCATTACTGTCATAGATAATGAAGTGCCTATTATTCTCTGTCCTGGAAATATTACGGCAGAGACAGTCTCGGGCACCTGCAATGCACCCGTTTCGTACACCATTACCTCTGGTGATAATTGCCCCGGAGAAACCATAACCCAAACGACTGGATTACCCAGCAATGCTTTATTCCCTATAGGCACGACAACCAATACTTTTGTCGTAACAGATGCCTCTGGAAATACAGCTAGTTGCAGTTTTGATGTAATCATTACGGATGCAGAACCGCCTATGGTTTCCTGCCCTGCCGATCTAACCGTCAATAATACGCCAGGAGCTTGTACTGGCTCCGCAACTTGGACTGTTCCGACCCCAACAGATAATTGTGGGTCAACTACACTCAATTCAAATGGATTTAATTTCACCTACATCGGAGACTTCAATGGTAGCCATTATTATCTTTCTGATAATACATTGATTCCAGCTAGTGGTAGTGATGCAGATCAACAAGCGGCTCTTGCCGCTGCCAATGCTGCCGGAGCTTTATTGGGGGGAAGTTTAGCCGATATTCAAGATGCTGCAGAAAATAATTTTATACAATCTAATATTTCCACCCCGACCATTATTGGTTTTACGGATGAATTATTTGAAGGCAGTTTCGGTTGGTATAGTGGTGCCCCTACGACTTATACCAATTGGAATGGAGGAGAACCCAATAATGCAGGAGGAGAAGATTATACAGAAGTAAATCCTAATACAGGTCGATGGAACGATATTGATATAGCGGCAGCAGCCAGAAGATTTTTAATTGAACTACCAATGGCTCCCCCTCCTACCCTGACCAGCACACACAATCCTGGGGATAATTTCCCCGTAGGAATAACAACCGTTACCTATACTGCTACAGATGAGGCTGGCAACACCGCTACATGTGACTTTAGTGTTACAGTGATTGACACAGAAGCCCCTATAATCACTTGCCCAAGGGATATTGAAGAAAATAATTTCCCCGGTTTTTGTAGCCAAGTTGTTAATTTCGCACCGACCACCAGCGATAATTGTCCGGGTGAGACGTTTGCACAAATTGGAGGACTACCTAGTGGCTCTTTATTTCCAGTAGGCACAACCCTCAATACTTTCCAAGTAACAGATGCCGCTGGCAATACCACAACATGTACTTTTATTGTTACAATCACAGACAATCAAGCTCCATCACTCACTTGTCCACCAGACATAACACTCTCCACAACTGCTGGTGATTGTACAGCTTCATCCAATGCAATTGGAAATCCATCACTCTCTGACAACTGTGGTATAGCTTCTATCATCAATAATGCCCCCTCCAACCTTCCTTTCGGTAACACTACAGTCACATGGACAGTTACGGATGATGTTGGCAACACGGCT
>JAHDGC010000492.1 GCA_020627865.1 Saprospiraceae bacterium
TATCGGTCAATTTGAAATTGACCGCTATTGGCTACAGTTTTTGACTAAAACTAAAGTAACGTAATCAATGTCTTTTACGACGTAATCCGTTTTATTTGCGCACCAATCGCATTTAGTCTTTTATCAATTTCAAAATACCCGCGATCAATCTGGTGAATTTGGTGGATGGTACTTTTCCCTTTGGCAGAAAGTGCGGCAATAAGCAAGGCCACCCCTGCCCGAATATCCGGAGAAGTCATTTCGATGCCCCGCAATTGATATTTTCGATTAAGTCCGATGACGGTTGCCCGATGCGGATCACATAAGATGATCTGTGCGCCCATATCAATGAGTTTATCCACAAAAAACAGGCGGCTTTCGAACATTTTCTGATGAATCAAAACGCTCCCTTTTGCCTGAATCGCCATCACGAGAATGATGCTCATCAAATCTGGTGTAAAGCCTGGCCAAGGTGCATCATAAATCGTCATGATGGAACCGTCTATAAAACTTTTGATTTCGTATTTTTTCTGGGCAGGAATATAAATATCATCCCCCTTGATTTTCATTTTCACGCCCATCCTCCTGAAGACGGGTAGAATATTCCCGAGGTGCTCCACCCCAGCATCTTTGATCGTAATCTCAGATTGCGTCATGGCAGCCAAACCGATAAAGCTACCGATCTCGATCATGTCCGGCAATATCTTGTGGCTCGTACCGTGTAGTTCCTCTACCCCTTCGATAACCAACAGGTTTGACCCCACACCAGTTATCTTTGCGCCCATATTGTTAAGCATCGTACACAACTGCACCACATAAGGCTCACAGGCAACATTATAGATGCGGGAAATACCTTTGGCCTTGACAGCAGCCATTACGACATTGGCCGTTCCGGTTACGGAGATTTCATCCATGAGGATATAAGCGCCTTTCAGTTTTTTAGCTTTCACAAAAAAACTGTTTTCTTCCGCATCGTATTTAAAATCAGCACCTAATTTTTCAAATCCCAAAAAATGAGTATCCAATCTTCTCCGGCCAATTTTGTCCCCACCTGGCCTTGGCAATAAAGCCACACCAAAACGAGCCAACATGGGTTAGCATAACAGACCCCCGGATGCTAGCGGCATTTTTACGGTATTCTTCTGATTTAGAGTATTCAAAATCTATTTCGGAAGGATCAAACCGATAGGTATTCGGTTCTAATTTTTTGATCTTAACCCCCAGGCCTTTCAGCAAGGTCAGCAGTTTCCGGACATCAAGAATATCCGGAACATTGGAGATCGTTACTTTTTCTTTGGTAAGAATAGTAGCACACAGTACCTGAAGTGCTTCATTTTTAGCCCCTTGCGGAAAGAGTTCTCCCTTTAACGGGTTTCCTCCTATCACTTCAAAAGACGCTCGTTTTTTTTTTATGCTGGCCAAGGCTTAAAATTATGTTAGATGGTGAGGGAGCAAATATCCTAGGATACAACAATTATCTTCTTTTATAAGAATTTGATCTTTTCTTATATTTATACCTGTCGTAATCTCGGTGATTATCCCGACTATTATTATCCTTATTATTATAAATAGAGTTTGGCCCTTTCTTACTCACCTTTCTACTGGTAAATATATCGAGTGGGACAGAGCTATCCAATACGAGCTTCCCTTTAGACATGGTCTTGAGATCTTCCCGAATAACTTCGTCACTAATATATTGATCCTTGATCCAAGTTTTATAAGCCAGCTTCATATAAGAACCAATAACCGCCATGAAACTTCTTTGCTTCGGCCCAGGCTCTAGCTCTAGGGCTTTTTTTATCAATGTTCGCACATGATGCCCATAATGCCTGAAAGCCGTTTCCTTTGCAGGATAGCCGATAGGGTCAGGTTTCGCATTAGCCTCTTCTAAAGTAGGAATATGGCCATCTGGAGGCACAACATCAAGGGTAAAGTTAGAAATCCGGAATGCATGCATCCAGAGTTTTCTACGATAATCATCAATATTTTTATTCTGCGGATGCATTTGCATCATGAGTTGAATAACGCGCTCCACGAAAGCTTGTCTATAGTCAACATCTTCGATAGTACACGCATAGCTAATCAGCATCTGGACATTTCTCCCGTATTCGGGAATAATCAGTTTTGTCTTTTGTGAATTATATTCCATATTATGGTCATTCATCGTGTTGTAAGTTAAAAGTTAAGTGTATAATGTTGTGGGCGTTTCAAGAGGTTATTATACTGCAAGCGGTTTGTTATGGTAAGCATGCTTCTCGGAGTCAACTAATCATCGGTATATCGCATAACTAATCACTATCTGACCAATTACCGATCACTACTTAAGCGAGATATTTTCAAGGTTATAACCTTCCCGTCGTATTTATTTTAATCAATTTTTTATAAAAACTTCAGAGCATATCAGATAAGATTGATCTAAAATGCTACTTTCAAGAATAGGCAATAATTAATTATAGAAATTGTAAATCTATTTTTATTCAACAGTTACAGACTTTGCCAGATTTCGAGGTTGATCTACATTACAACCCCGCATAACAGCAATATAGTATGATAGCAACTGAAGTGGGATAACAGAAAGCAATGGTGTTAGGGGTTCGTCGGTATCCGGTATTTCGATCGTATAATCAGCAATATCACTAATTATTTTGTCTCCTTCGGTAACAACTGCAATAACAACACCTTTCCGTGCCTTCACTTCTTGGATATTACTGACAATTTTTTCGTATGCGCTTTTATTGGTTGCAATAACAATAACGGGCATATTTTCATCTATCAGGGCGATGGGACCGTGCTTCATTTCTGCTGCGGGATAACCTTCAGCATGAATGTACGAAATTTCTTTAAGTTTCAAAGCTCCTTCAAGGGCAACCGGAAAGTTATATCCTCTTCCGAGGTATAAGGCATTGGTTGCTTCTTTTATTTCTCCGGCAATATACTCAATTTTTTTACTATTTTCCAAAACTCTCGCCACTTTTGACGGAATATTAGCCAGTTCTTCGATGAGTTGCAGATAATACGAACGCGGAATTGTCCCCCGTTCGTATCCCAAACACATGGCCATGATGGTAAGCAAAGTAACTTGCCCGGTGAAAGCTTTCGTAGAAGCGACCCCGATTTCCGGCCCTGCATGGATGTAAGAACCGGCATCTGTCATACGGGCAATCGAGGATCCGACGGCGTTGACAACACCATATATGAGTGCTCCTTTTTCCTTTGCTAATCCCAGCGCGGCCAAGGTATCCGCTGTTTCTCCAGATTGGCTGAGGGCTATTACAACATCATCAGAATTAATAATCGGGTTTCGGTATCTTAGCTCTGAGGCATATTCCACCTCAACAGGAATACGCGCCAATTCTTCGATCAGGTATTCTCCGATAAGACCAGCATGCCAGCTTGTTCCACAGGCCGCGACAATAAAACGCTTTGCCTTGGAGATGCGTTCACTAAATTCTTTGATACCACTCAGCATCACCCATCCCTCATGAGCATTGACACGGCCACGCATACAATCCTCGATAGTTTTGGGTTGCTCGTAAATCTCTTTTTGCATGTAGTAATCAAAATCACCTTTCCCCAATTCTGCAATTTTCATATCCAATTCTTGGATAAAAGGCGTTTGGATTCTATTGTCAATATCCTTGATCTGAAAATCGCCACTGCGTTGCACTACTGCAATTTCTTCATCATTCAAAAACACGACTTTCTGCGTATGTTCAATGATGGGTGTTGGATCGGAAGCTATAAAAAACTCATCTTCTCCAATACCCAGTACGAGTGGGGAGCCTTTTCTTGCAGCAACAAGTTTATCCGGCTCGTCAGTATCCATCACGATAATGGCATATGCTCCAACGACCTTAGTCAAGGCGACCCTAACTGCCTCCTCAATAGGAAGTCCGGTTCTTTTTTGGGTTTCTTCGATCAGATGCACCAGCACTTCGGTATCGGTTTCACTGATGAACTCATGCCCTTCCTTTTTCAAGGCTTCTTTCAGTACATTATAATTCTCGATGATACCATTATGGATAAGGACAAGTTTTCCATCTCCGGAGAGATGCGGGTGTGCATTTATATCATTTGGCAATCCATGTGTAGCCCAGCGGGTATGACCGATACCTATGGTACCTTCCGGTACGCTACTCTCCTTAACAAGATTAATAAGGTCTTTAACTTTTCCCTTTTTCTTAAAGACTCTGAGTTTTCCGTTATAAGTTGCGATTCCAGCAGAGTCGTACCCTCTGTATTCCAGCAATTGTAAGCCTTTAATAATAAGCGGGTAGGCATCTTTGGTGCCAACATAGCCAACTATTCCACACATAAAGTTATTAGTTTAGATCTGTGTACGCAATTTCAAGTCGGGGTTTAAGATCAGGGTGATTATTGCCTGCAAAAACAAGCCTGTTTGCAAAAGTAATCCCAAAAGCAGGAGATAATTTTAACTTGGCCTCCTTTTCACCATTGATAATACGTTGTAAATGGGTAGTTAGATTCATAGAATATCTAAATATTCTTTGATTATCCTCATCTTGAATCGGAATACCTCCATAAATGTCATAAACCTCTGACAAAGACTGCGTTTGTAGGATCGCCAAATCCTCTATCGGAAAATCATCACCGTCGATTGTTTCCAGAATCTGAACCAGAATCGGAGGCGGATAATATTCCTCGACTTCTCCGGCGGGTTGAATAGCGGTAAACTCTAGGGTTGCTTTATTAACAATAATATTCTTCAGGTCTTCCAGATAGGGCATCTCCAACTCTATTTCCAACCCCTGCATACTTTGCAAATACAATAGACTATCCCCAAGTTCATCACTATTTATAAATGCCTCTACCTGTGATCCCGTATAATCGTGCCGAAAGTTCGTATGATAAAAACGAGAAGGCGGTAAAGCAAGCTGCCTCAATAATGTCGTATCAATAATATCCCCATCTGCTGTTTGATAACTTTCGTCTGTTTTGAAGAAAATATTAATTGCCGTATAAGGAGAACTTGGACTAATACTGATAATACCTCCAGTTGGCTCCACGATTTTAAAACAAAGCCCTTTAAGGATTTCATTTTCTATACGGCTAAGATGCGCTTCTTCCTGTTCTGATTCGGTCAAAGTACTGTTGACATCCAACAGCGGAGCATCTAGCAAAAAGAGTAAATCTTCTGCAAAACTATTATCCATCGGTATACGCAATTGGGGCGGTGCATTAACACTGTCAATTTGTGCATTGGAGATATAAGCCAGATCAATATTATTTACCAGATCTGGAACGAATTCTTTTGTAAGATAAGGCGTACTTTCTATGGCAAAAGATTTATCCGACAAGCATTCTTCACTTTCGTTTATGAGTTCCGTAACCTTATAAACCTCCAATTTGTAAGGCTCATTTGCATCTATAAGCCCATAACCATAATAATTATCAGCAAGGGTAGAATCTGTGGGCAACCTGTATGCAAGAGAAAGGACTACAGAATCTACGGTCAAGAAGTCCGGCGTACGATTAAATAGGAAAGAATCCCGAAGAATACGTAACGGCAGGAATTTGATATAGACATCAGACTGAACATTACCAAAAACTGGATCATTGAAGTTGCCCAATAATAGGCCACCTAAGAGATTTTGATCAACATCCCTAGTTCTTGGGGGAGCTGCCACTACGGTTTTAGCTTTAATCGTAAATGTGTCAGAGGAAAGGACGTTGATCTGTTGATCATCAAAAATATCAAGGTCAACCTCGGAAGGTTTATTACAAGAGGCACCCATGAGTAGTACCAATACAAGGCCAACCAAGGGCATCGCTAATTGCTTCATAAAATAGGATTGAATCTTTAGCTGTTAAAGGCAATTAAAAATATTTAGTCGAAAAGTACATGTGTTAACTTTCAATTACCTAACGAAAGAAACTTTATAACCGTTGGAATTTTCCGGATAGTGATGAATTCTTGTGAGTTATTAATAATTCTTGGTGATAAATTCATATATCTACGGGGGTA
>JAHDGC010000493.1 GCA_020627865.1 Saprospiraceae bacterium
CGTTCTTTAATTCTTGCTTTTTTACCAACAAGTTCACGCAGGTAATATAATTTTGCTCTACGCACTTTACCTCTTTTCAAGACTTTGATACCCACGATATTCGGAGAAGCATAAGGGAAAATTCTTTCTACACCAACGTTATTGGAAATCTTACGAACGGTGAACGTTTTAGTAGCACCTGCTCCATTAATTTGAATAACATCGCCTCTGAAAGACTGAATTCTTTCCTTGTCTCCCTCTACAATTTTATAACTTACAACGATATTGTCTCCTGATCTGAAGGTTGGATAATCCAATTTTTTGGACAATTCCTCCTGTACAAATTTTATGGCGTCCATTTCTTCTTTAATTTAATTGATTTGATGGCCTTTACAAGGGTACCAAGAAAATAATTGCTCATTTTATCAGCATACCTTAATTTTGAACTGCAAAGGTAAATATTTTTTTTAGAAAAAACTTCGTTTTGTAGCAGTTTTGTGTTTTTTATTATTTTTTTATGTTAAAAATCTGATAGTCAATGGGTTATTGTAGTGTTGCCTAGATGAATATGAAATTAAATGCGTAGGAAAATTGTGCAAGGGCAACCCCATCGGGGATGAAAGGGGGAGCGATGGCAGAAATTTTCCTGAACACATCTCTACCGAATCAAAGTCGTAAACCCCTTATACTCATATGGTTTCCCCCTTGGGCCATCAAATCGAATCAGACACACATAAACACCAGGAGGGGCCAATTTTCCACCTGATAATCTCCCGTCCCAGCCAGCATCAAAATTGGAAGATTGGAAAACCAAATCGCCCCACCTGCTCCAGATTTCCATGGAATAATTCCTCGCACCAGCAAAGTAGCCTGCCGGGCGGAAGATGTCGTTCTTAGCATCTCCATTAGGGGTAAAGGCATTGGGCATGAAAAACCGAGTTTCCGGAATAATATCCACTATGGCAAAAGTCGTATCATAGCAATCCCAATCATTATAGTGACTGATCACCAGCTCTACACGATGTTGCCCCGTGTCTGGAAAAGTAAAAGAAGGGTTTTGCTCGTACGTTTCGGCATCATAAGAATTGCCATCCATGTCGAAAAAATTCCATTGCCATGCACCAGCTCGTATGGAGGAATCCGTAAACATCATATCGGTATCGAACGTGCTGCCGTAATCGGGTTGATAATCGAAGCTCGCGATGGGAAAAGTGTCTACCAGCATAATTTCGGTAAATAAAGTATCCGTATAGCAATTCAGAGGGGAGGTGATTTCTACATAAACATCATAGATACCCGGCTCGTCGTATCGTACGGTTGGAACAAGCCCCGTTCCGGTACCGGCTCGTCCAAAATCCCATTGTATATCATAATTTTCATCTACGGGATAAGAGAGATTTTCGTAAGAAACTTCCAGTGGGTTGCAACCACTTTCCTTGCTGGGCTTGATCACAATTACTTCAGGAGCTGGATACCAGTGTACACTATCCCCGGTTACATCCTGACAGCCGTAAATATCCGTTAGCGTAAGCGAAGCAAGATAGCTGCCGGCATCTTCGTAAAGGTGATTGGCTGTAGTATCGTTGCTACTTTGTCCATCTCCAAAATTCCATTGCCAATTATCAATTTGCAATTCATATGGTGAAGATAGTGCCGTGATGTCGAAAAAGTCTACTGGTCCGATGACACAGGTATCGTAACTAAAACCAAAAGTAGCATTTAAAGGCGGTGCAATTTTTACAATAAAATTCATGCTATCCGAACACAACAAACCAGGGTTCAAAGTCATGGTGCCAGTGTATTCTCCTGGCCCAGGAAAGGTGACGGTAACATCCCTGTTCGCTAAACTTAAAACACTATCTTCACTGATGTTAAATTTCCAAAGGTATGCCTCAATAAAGGCTTGATCGGTGCTGAGATTGGTAAAGTCAATTTCAAAATCTCCACAAGAAAGGTATTCGAACTGATCTAATGCTGGATCAAAGTCGACGCCCATGATGTCCGCATCTACGAGAATTTCACATTCGGTAACATTAAACTGGAAGTCTCTTTGTACTCTGCTCAGCAGGACACCATTCCGATATTCCGATACACAAATGCCAACCACAAATTGCCCAATCTGCGTCGGTAACCCACTAATTTGCCCCGTAGTTGGATTGATAGATATAGGAGACTCTGAACCCAATGGACTCAAGGCGCTAAAGTCAGGTAAGGCGTAAATCAGCTCATCATATGGAGGAGGAGAATCTGGGTTGGGATGCAAGCCGGTAAAGCTGTTGAGTTCTTCATCGCTATCCCCATCTCTTCCACCGCCCTGCAATGGGCTACAAAAAGAATAAACCAATTGGTCACCTTCTACATCCGTTGCACCATGATCGTAGTTCAGTTGTTCATCTATACAAATAACTGGAGGCGGGAAATTATCAAAAACTGGACTATTGTTGCATTCTTCCTGTGCAAAACTGGTAATCTCTATGAAATAAGTGGCGCCAAAATCTCCAGAATCAGGAATATTGGTAATCGTATTGTTCCGGCAACACCGTTGATAAGCAAGATGATAGCTATTGGGGCTTGCTGGCAAGGTGACGATTTGCTCGTAAGTACCTGTTTCGACACAGACATTAGGTGGTGCCTCAATACAAGCATTGCCGAGTGTTGGATCAATATCAACTATAGTTGGTTCGCCAAAATCAATCTCACTGATAAAAGGAACAGTATTGTTCCCCTCGTATACGGTGACATGCATGTTGGTAAATGCACTTGGACTATCAAAACTAGCGCCACCGCCGCCGCAATCTCGATATACTTTTATGATAATACGATACTGGTCATTGCCCAAGCATTCATAGGAAATGTCTCCACCGATGATGTGTGCTCCGAAGGTATTAATAGAAAGAAGTAGGCATATAGGGAGGAATAGTTTTTTGTATATGGAGTGATACATGTTCGTTTCTATTTCGTGTTTTTGATAGTAATATTTTTTGCGTGTATAAGAGTAGGACATCATCCCGACTCCAAAGATTCCTCGAATCGAAATAAAACCTTATTAAAGGTAAGGAATAATTACGAAAGTGAAGTTTAAAAATACGAAAAGATAACTTTATGACGGCTGCTTTATAAAACTTATGGTAGTTTTTTGTGATAAAAAAGATGTTTAGACAAAAAGCCACAGCTAGTGGAGGTCAATTAAAAATTGACCGAAAAAAAATCATGTAAATCAAGAGAATCAATATAGATCAAGGTTCAGATAATTACGAGCTACTTTACCGCAACAAAGTCGCAAACCCCTTCAACTGCACCTTATCATTCCTCGGCCCCGTATAATTCACGATACAAACATAAACACCCTCCGGAGCATGGCTGCCCGTATTGTATTTTTGTCCATTCCAAGCTTCGTTTGGGTCATTGGTCTCGAAGATAAGCTCGCCCCAACGATTCCAGATGGTCATTTCAAAATTGCTAATGCCTTCAAAGATACCAGCTCCCTTGAAAAAATCATTGACATTATCACTATTGGGCGTAAAAGCATTGGGCAAATAGTAGCGGATTTCCGGAATGACATCAATACGTTGAACAACAGAATCTGGACAACCACTCATATGGGTGATGAAAAGCTTAACATCATAAACGCCAGTATCTTTAAAAGTATAAGCAGGGTTTTGATCGTAAGAAATATCTTCGACACCAAACTCCCAGTACCAACTGGCAGGCTCTATACTCTCGTCCGTGAAGCCGACTGTAGGTTCTAGGTTACTCGGATTGTCGGGATCAAAACTGAAAGCGGCAGTAGGGGAGGGAAACACCTGTACGGGTGTATTGGTGAGTGCGGTATCAATATAACAACCAATTGGCGAGGTGACGCTGAGGTCAACGGAATAGAGTCCCTCTTCCTCATATGTATGGGTTGGGCTAATACCGCTACTGGAATTGCCATCTCCGAAGTTCCAAACAATATCATAAGTGCTGTCAATGGGCGTAGATAGATTGTTGAACGTAAGGGTAAGGGGTTCACAACCGATAAAAGTATCTGGCTGAATATTCAACACTGCGGGAGCGGGATACCATTCGATGGTTTGGGTAATCGAATCTTGACACATGTTGTCATCCTGAACCCATAGTTCCACCGGTATTTCCCCGGGGAAACTAAACTGATGGTTAACGTTCTGTATCGTGGAGAAACTATCAATTAAATCCCAGCGCCAGTCAGTAATGTTGATGGATTCAGTCGTGGATAAATCCGTAAACATCACCTCTCCGGCAACACAAGTATCATAATCATAAGTGAAATCAGCCGTAATATCAGGGAACACATTTATGTATACAATAGCTGTATCATTGCAGGGGGTTCCGGGGTTCAGGTAAAGTGCTCCGCTGTAAGTGCCCAAGTCTGGAAAAACAAGATAAGGATTCCAATCTGTGATGGTCTCAATTCCTTGCCCTAGATCAAACTCCCACCAAAATTCTTCAATATTCTGTTCTTGAAAACTTTGGTTGACAATCTGTACCGCGGAATCTCCACAAAGCAGAATAGAAAACTGTTGGCCAATGATAACATCCGCATCAAGATCAGCAACAACCGTCGGCTGGCATTCCGCCACATTAAATTGAAAATCCCGTCTGACGGAACTGAGTAGTTCACCGTTTCGATATTCTTTAACACAAACCCCAACGACAAACTGCCCTGTCTCTGTCGGAATCCCGGAAATAAGCCCGGTATTGGGATCTATAGTAATTTGCGGATCACCTCCCATAGGGTTTGTCGCGGTATAAGTAGGTACGGTAAAGGAAACATTATTATAAGGTGGCTGGCAAGGTGGATCGGGAGCAACCCCGTTACAGGCACTCGGGTCTCCTTCATTTTCTGGTGTGCCCAATGTTCCACCACCCAAAATAGGGCTGCAAAATTCATAAACGAGCTGATCCCCGTCAGGGTCTGTAGCAGAGTGATCAAAATCAATGGGCTGGTTGGTGCAGATGACAATGGGGGGGAAGTCGTTATACACCGGAGAGCTGTTACAAAGATCTTGTGCCCTAGGGGTGAGTTCTACGGTGTATGTCGCTCCCGCATCTTCGGGGGCAATCAGGTTAGTTATGGTATTATTCCGGCAACAACGCTGATAAGAAATATGGTAGCTATTGGGGATGTTGGGGAGTGTTTTCTGAAAGCTATAGATGGCTTCTTCTACGCATACATTGGGCGGAATATCTAGGCAGGGATAATCATCTGCCGCTAATTCCATAGCACTTCCTATTACGACTTCTTGTCGATTTAGCAAAGTATAACCTCCTCCTGGGTTTTGCTGGTAAGTTCCGATAACGGCAGGGTTATCAAATTGTGCACCACCACCGTTACAATCTCGGTATATTTTGAGGGTGAAGCGGTATCGGTCATCCCCTAGGCATTCATAGGTAATTTCGCCGCCGATGATATGCTTTGCATAAACGGAACAGCAACAGAAGAAAAGGAGAAAGCCTAATAAAAAATGACGTTTCGCAGTATTTGCTTTGTAATTTATCGGTGCCAATGTAATATAGTTTATCTTTTTTCAGTTTATAATTAGAATTAAAAATCAAGAAGGAGGACTTTTTTATAACAAAAAAGTATTTAAAATGATTACTTTTTATGAAATTGCCTGCCCATTAGAGCATTTTGAGGAAGTTGATCTTTAGAAAGAAAATAGTCAATTTTTCGAGTAGACGAGGCGCAAAAAACGGAGTTATGTCTTTTATAATGAGTATTTTTGCAACACTGTATAATCGGAAAAGTGGCATTTGCAGTTCAATTATTGACTTCTCAACATGCTCTTGCAACCGCAACAGTTTGACCATTCTATCGTTTTCAATAACGAAAGAATAGATCAAAGTATTTTAAATGCTTGGTTATGATGTTAAATTACTCTTTTTTTATAAAAATATTGTATATCGTACAACAAATTTACATGCTTTCATGGTGGAAATAGATAAATTGGAAGACATTATGAC
>JAHDGC010000494.1 GCA_020627865.1 Saprospiraceae bacterium
ATTATAAAATTCTACTGTTTTAGAACAGTGATACAAATTTAGTAAAATTATACTTATATATAATAAGTAAACTTTTATTATTATATAAACAACATAATATAATAAAAGTTTTAGATAACCGAACTCAAGATGTCTTATTCTTAGGGGTATTTGTTCAGCTGCCGATCGCGATTTTATTCAATGCTCAGATCAACGGCCTGTAGAGCTTTTTGAATTTCTGCTTTACTAGCACCTCCTTTGGTCATCTCGCTCATAATGCTTGCCTTCTGGGTTCTTTTGTTTATTTGTATCTCGCGATATACCTTGAGCTGATCCTTTTCCAGCATCCGGCGAATAGCCATATCAGTGCCGTAGCTGATGGACTTCATTTTTTCATTAAATGTTTCAGGATCACTTGTCTTGATGGCTTCAACTTCCTGAAGGTTTTGCTGTTTAAGTTGCTGAATTTTTGTCATCTCGGCCTTTTGCTGTGGCGTAAGATTGTAAATTGCAGCAAGTTTTTCCGTATCTTGTTGCACCCGGACTTCGTGGTTTTGGGCAAAAGAAAAATTAAGAACCAGCAAGAAAAAGCCGAGTATGATACCTGTTTTTTTCATAATTTGATTTTTTTATTAAAAATTGCTGTTTTCTAGAAGCTGTTTAACTTTGTTTTTTTGAATAATATGAAATGTATTTTTTCGTCAGATAAGGCATCAAAACCGGAGTTTAGCAGCGCTAAATGAGGATTTTGATAACGCAATATGGCGGAAAAAGACGTTCATATTAACGAAAGGATTAAATTTAAACAGCTTCTTAGGCAATTCTTTTAAGTTTTGACGCTTACTTTGCGTAAAGTTACTAATAAATCGTGCATTCTTGCAAGCGAAAGGTAATGTAAATGACATATAATATGATTCTTGTTCAGGAAATACTGGTAAGTGATGATGTCGTCAAGCAACATTTTTTGTGTGACCTCAATGCCTGCAAGGGGGCATGTTGCTGGGAGGGCGACTTTGGAGCACCCTTGGAGGATAACGAAATCCTTACGCTGCAAAGCATATACCCTGATATTAAGCATTTACTTCCCGAAATATCACGACAGGTTATTGCAGAGGAAGGAGTGTCTAACTATTCGGAAGAAGCGGGGGAGAACGGGACAAGTTTGCTGAAAAGTGGTGCCTGTGTCTTCATGATTATGGAAAATGGTCGGGCAAAATGTGGGATAGAAAAAGCTTGGGAATTGGGGTTGACGGATTTTAAGAAACCGATTTCCTGCCACTTATATCCAATAAGGATAAAAAAATCAGATCATTTTGAAGCCATGAATTACGATCGGTGGGATATTTGTTCGGCAGCATGTAAGGCTGGGAAAAAAGCCAAATTACCTCTGTATGTTTTTTTGAAGGATGCTATTATCCGGAAGTATGGGGAGGCTTTTTATGAGGAATTAGACGCGGCGGCAGGTTATATGAATGGGGATGGTTAGTTTGTTGGGGGAGGGAATATCTGGTACTATCCTTGAGAATGATACATTTATATATGGATACAAATATGAAATTATTTTGTTTTTCTGTTGAAAGTCCGTACATTTGCATGGATTTTCCCAAACCTGTTAAAGTTTTTTGAGTCCAGCAATGGATTTTTGTATTTTAGATACCTCCTAACTTACAGAAAAATAAGGAAAAAAACATTTTTATTTCATTTAATAAGTGCTTGGCCGTAACCCATCTTTGTTAAACTGTGTCATTTCTAAATATCATTTTGATGCACAAGTTTCTAAAATAATTTTACGTCCTTTCACTTACACCTCAAGAATTAAAGAACGGTTCAGATGGCGATAATTAGTAAAATCAGAAGTAATTCCTGGCTCTTAATCATATTAATTGGTTTTGCGTTGGCTGCCTTTATCATGATGGATATGTTTTCTGGCGAAAAGAGTATTTTCGGTGGAGGACAAACAACCATGGCAGAAATTGCAGGAAAAAAGCTGGACTATAAAGAGTTTAGCATCGCGGAACAAACGCTTTATGGTAATGCTTCTGGGGATGTTTTCGCGAGAAGAAATGCCCTGTGGAATTATTATGTAGAGAAGGCACTGGTAGAAAAAGAAGCTGAAAATCTTGGCCTTGGCGTTAGTATTGCGGAGTTGAACGATTTAGAGTTTGGAAACAAAGTGAGTCCAATTATTCAACAGCGTTTTACGAACCCCAATACCCGACAGCTAGATCGAGAGCGTTTGAATTCCTTCAAATCGGCGATAGCATCTGGAGAACTTGAGGGGGGGAGCCGCCAATTCTGGGCACATCAGCAGAAAGAAATCATAAAAGATCGTTTGCAAAGTAAGCTAGGCGGAATGGTTACAAAAGGGATGTATACGCCATCTTGGATGGCCGAGCTGGCACATGCGGATCAGAATCAGAAAATTGATTTTGCCTATGTGCAAGTGCCTTTCGATGATGTGGATGGTTCCTCAATTGGAGAGCCTTCCGATGCAGATTACCAAGCTTACTTCAATAATAATAAGGGGCAATTCATGCAGGACGAAGAAACCCGTAAGTTATCTTATGTAGTTTTAGATGTACTGCCAACAACTGCAGATTCTGCTGCTATTGAAAAAGAACTTGCTACGTTAGTAGAAGACTTCAAAGCGGATGGTGTTAACGATTCTTTATTTGTAGAGAACAATTATGGTTCGATGGATGCTGCTTACTTGAAAAGAGATCAGGTGAGTAGTGCTGTTGCAGATCAAGTTTTTACGGCAGATTTGGGAACCGTTATCGGGCCTTATCTTGATGGAAAAGCTTATAATGCTGTAAAGGTTATTGATAGAAAAGTCATTCCGGATTCTGTAAAATGTCGTCATATCCTAAGAAGGGCGAGTAATCAAGCAGAATTTTTGGCTGCCACCAAGACGATTGACAGTTTGAAAACGGTTATCGAGAATGGTGCTGGAACCTTTGAAGATTTGGCAAAGTCACACAGTCAAGATGGCTCTAATGCTCCCAAAGGTGGTGATTTGGGTTATGCCTTTGTTAACCAAATGGTGAAACCTTTCAATGACCTGATTTTCTTCGAGGCAGAAAAAGGAAAAGTGTATTCTGTAATTACACAATTCGGTATTCACTTGGTACGGGTGGACGATTACAAATATCTCAATAATGAAGAAGGGGTTAAACTCGCTTTCTTGAGACAAGCGATCGTTCCTAGTGAAGAAACACAAGCCGCTAGGTATGATGATATGTTGGAATTTGTTGGGCAAAATAGAACGATGGATGCATTGCAAGCTAGTGTTGATGCCAATCCGAATCTGAATATAGAGGTTTCCCCACCGTTATTGAAAAATGATTTTACCGTGGGAGCTTTAGGGGCTGGGCAGTCTTCAAGAGACATGATTAAGTGGGCATTTGTAGCGGATAGTAATGTTGGGGATGTATCCCCACAAGTTTATACTTATCAGGACCCTGTAGAATATTACAGTAGTAAATATGTCGCTTGTGCTCTAAAGAGTATTCAACCTGCGGGTTTGCCTCAATTGGCCAATATAAAAGAGGAGTTGCGTCCATTAGTTATCAATGAAAAGAAAGCGGCCTTGGTCTCGGGAGGAGATCTTTCTAGTATTGCTTCGAAGTACGATGCAAAAGTCGATACGGCTAAATCCGTTACTTTCCGTTCTGCTTTTATCCCAGGTTTGGGGAGCGAGCCGAAGGTCGTTGCTGCTGCCTTTAAGCAAGGTGTGAATGCCCTTTCAAATGCTGTTGTCGGTAATAACGGTGTTTATATGGTGCAACCTATTGCTAAGCCAGATCCGGGAGCGGCAACTAATATTCCTCAATTGAAAAAAACAATTGGATTGACCAACCAGAATCAGGTAAGGTCAGGTCTGATGAATTCTATAAAAAAAGGTGCTGATATTCAAGATAATCGCAACAGGTTTTTCTAGTAATGTCAGACTGTTCAGATAACTATTAAGATATAATATGGTCAATTACAGATATTATTAAAAAATAACATCTGTAATTGGCTTCCCCAAACAATTTTTTTGTATTTTACTTCTTTATTCACAGCAGAACTTGTACCGCTTCATAGCGGTATAGAACAGCCTATTTGTAAAATAGTATAAAACCCATTCAAACAATTAACTTTGTTTAATCGAGACCCCAATTGATGACAACTCTGATGCCATCTGCATCGTAATATTGGCTGTTTGTTATCCCTTTACCCTTTATTTATCAGTAATCTTGTTTTGAAAAAATAAGATGCATTTTATCTATTGTTCTATTGCTTGATAAAAACAGAGCGACAAGAATTAATTTTGAGATATTGATTAATGTCGTCTCAAAAGATTGTCTTTGTTTTAAGATTTTATTGGGTGCTAGAATAATATTTTATGCGCTTTTGGGACAGTAATGAATTTGTTGTTTTTGCATATGAATTAATGTTACAAAACGAGAATCTTAGCGTCAAAAAATAAAGGCTGCCTCTAAAACTAAAGGGAGCTTTTTTACTGGAATGATTATTGAAAAGTGATATATGTTTGTTAGTTATATTTATTCAACTTAGTAAAATTTTATCAAGACATGAACATCGCAGTAGTAGGAACCGGCTATGTTGGTTTAGTTACCGGAACTTGTTTTGCCGAAACAGGTAATAATGTCATTTGTGTAGACATTGATGAAAAAAAGGTGAATCGCATGAGAAATGGCGAAGTCCCTATTTTTGAACCAGGACTCGAACTTTTGTTCGACCGAAATACCAAGCAAGGACGTCTAAAATTCACTACGAATTTAAAAGAGGCAGTTAAAGACGCAGAGGTGATATTTCTAGCTTTGCCTACACCTCCAGGGGAAGATGGTTCTGCTGATTTATCTTATATCCTAGGTGTTGCCCGCGATCTTTCTTTTATCCTAGAAGATTATAAAGTTATTGTTGATAAGAGTACGGTTCCTGTGGGAACATCCGAGAAGGTACATGCAGAACTGGCTAAGAATCTTAGTGAAGATCTTTTTGATGTCGTTTCTAATCCAGAATTCCTTAGAGAGGGTGTCGCTGTTGATGATTTTATGAAACCGGATCGTGTCGTTATTGGCACAAACTCTGATAAGGCGAGGGCTACGATGAAGCAATTGTATGAGCCATTTGTTCGCCAAGGAAATCCAATCATCTTTATGGATGAGCGTTCTGCTGAAATGACTAAGTATGCGGCAAATTCATATCTTGCTGCGAGGATTTCATTCATGAATGAAATTGCGAATCTTTGTGAAAAAACAGGTGCGGATGTAGATATGGTGCGTAAGGGGATGGGAAGTGATAGCCGTATCGGAAAGCGTTTTCTTTTTCCTGGAGTGGGGTATGGCGGAAGCTGTTTCCCGAAAGACGTACAGGCTTTGGCCAAAACAGCAAACCAATACGAATATGATTTCAAGATTCTGAAATCTGTGATGCAAGTAAATACGATTCAAAAGACGGTTCTTTCTAAGAAGATTAAGCGTTACTTCAATAATGACTTGACGGGTAAAACTGTCGGTGTTTGGGGGCTTGCTTTTAAGCCTAACACGGATGACATTCGTGAGGCACCTGCACTTTACATCATTGACGAATTGTTGGAAGCCGGAGCGAAGGTTAAAGTTTTTGACCCAGAAGCAATGGATAATGTTCGTGAGATGTATGGCGATAAATTGACTTATGGTGCAAATGAGTACGAAGTGTTAGAAGGTGCAGATGTTTTGGCCATTATTACGGAGTGGAGTCTTTTCCGTACACCGGATTTCAAGAAGATGTTTGAGATAATGAAGCAACCTGTTATTTTCGATGGTCGTAATCTTTATGACTTGAATAAGATGACAGAACTGGGCATTCATTATGAGAGTATTGGTAGAGAAATCTTGAAAGAGAAAGTTTCTACTAAAGTTTAGATCTTTAAAAACGTTCGATATAAAAAAGAGCTGCCTTTGTTATGAAGGCGGCTCTTTTCTGTTTTA
>JAHDGC010000495.1 GCA_020627865.1 Saprospiraceae bacterium
TTTTTAACCTGAGGAAGAGGAGGTTAAAAACCTCTAAGAACATTTCGGCGTAGGTGAAACCTACGCCAGTCTAAATGCTAATTTATTTTTTACACAGTGTACTAAATTCTACCCAACAAAAAAGAAGACACCTTTCTACAAGATGCCTTCTTTTAATTTTAATATATTTTATAACAAAAAATTCTTAACGCACCAGCGTCAGATCTCCCTTCTGTACAGCTATCGATCCATCTGCCATGACTAATTCAATATAATAGACAAATACACCCGGATTGAGTTTCACCCCTTTATACGTTCCATCCCATCCATAAGTAGAATCATTCGGTAGGAAGTCCTTGCCCTGGTGAACCAATTCGCCCCAGCGATTGAAAATATTCATCACTCTGACTCTTTGGATTCCGGCTCCTGTAAATGGCAGGAAGACATCGTTATCTCCATCGCCATTTGGAGAGAATATATTTGGAATAAATATATCTCTTCTCGCATCTACAATGATCTTAATCGAATTTTGTACCGGGCAACCTGCCGTATCTGCTGCAGCAATAAAGTAAGTTGTCGTCTCTGTCGGCGTAGCAAACGGACTTGGACAATCGTAGCAAGTCAGGGTACTATCAATCGGCGTCCAGGCAATGCTGTCCGGCTCGAAATTGAACAAGGCATCCAGTTGGATCGTTTCCCCTAGCTTGATTTCAATATCCGGGCCGAGGTCAACGACTAACTCTTGCGGATAATCCACGAAGATAGTGGAAGTAATTTCACAACCATTGGCATCCTGAATGACGGCATCGTGATTCCCGCCCCGCACAAACGGGAAGATAGAATCTGATTGGAAATTGAGACCCCCGTCAATGGAATACATATAAGGCCCATCGCCGCCGATTACATCTATAAAGGTGATCGTTCCGTCTCTCGAATCGTAGCAGGTTGCTGCGGTGGTAACCTGATCCCCGCCCAGGAGCGTTGGCTCCGGAACGGTTACAGATTCTACTACGGAACAACCGTTTTCGTCTGTGACGGTAACGATGTAATCTCCCGCAGAGAGATTCAGTGCTGTCTGTGTGGACTGCCCGTTGTCCCAGGCGTAAGTATAGCCCGGTGTTCCGCCAAATGGATTCGCCGCTGCAAAGCCATCTTCTCCGCCATTACAGGTCGGAGGCGTTGGAACAACATCTGCAATTAAGATGGTGTCGGGTTCGGTGACAGTTACATTCAATGGCCCGACAGCACATCCATTATTATCTATTATAACAACATTATAAATACCTGCGCCTGCATTTGCCAGAGTAGAATTCAATGCTGTATCTATTTGTGTACCTCCATTCCAGATGAAGACGTAAGGAGCCGTTCCTCCGTTTGGTTCTACGGAAATAGAACCTGTGCTATCTCCCACACAAGCTACTGGCTCAATAACGATGTCTTGTAACAACATCGTCAATGGCGGCGGTGCGGAGACGGAAACATTTTCAAGTAGAACATTATTTCCATACACATCTGTAACGGTTATATTATAATTTCCTTTCGGAACATTTGGAATGGTATCCGCTCCTGCTCCACTGAGGTTACCTGAACCATTCGGGAATCCGGTCAGCGGATCTTCCCAGGTGTAAGTGTAAGCGGGCAATCCTCCGGAAACAGTGAGGATGATTTCGCCATCGCTATCTCCATTACAATCCAACATATCGCCCGTTGCCCAGGCACTTAGTCCCGGAGGTGAGGAAATGACGATACAAGTATCTCCCATACAGCCTTCGGTATCTGTCACCGTGACGCAATAAGTTCCCGGTAGCAACCCGACTGCTGCAGGTGTTGTTTGCATGGCCGGATCATCCCACTGGTAGGAATAGATGCCGTTGCCACCTGTTGGGTTGGCGAAAGCTGATCCGTCCGGTGCATCCGGAGCTGTAGCGATATTGACAGCGACATTGGGTTGTATGGTATCGAACTCAATGGCCACAAAGCTGGCAACGTTCTCGCAGCCATTGGCATTGGTAACGGTGACCGTGAAAGTACCAGAAGAATCGACAACAATGGATTGGGTGACTTCACCCGTGCTCCAGAGATACGCATTGTAATTGCTATCCACACTTATTGTCACGAAGTCATTCCAGCAGAATGCAGAGTCTCCTACTATAGAAGGTGTAGGCAATGGATGCACGACGACATCAATGGTAATCACACTATCACAAGTATTGGAACCAACTACGGTATCAATGAGGGTTTCGCTCATAAAGAACGGCATTCCAAACAAAGAATCTCCGTAGCACAATTCGACTGTCCAGGTCGTATCGGTTGGGAAGAGAATCGTGATGTCTCTTCTCACGATGCTATCGCATCCATTTATTGTATTATAATTTTCAACTAAAATGGTATCCGAAGGATATGGAATTCCATCCAAATTAAAACTATCGCCAAGGCATAATTCATAGGTGTACGTCGTATCGTAAACCGGCCAGACTTTCAGGTCAGTCAGAACGACGGAGTCACAGCCATTCATGGCACTATATATATCAATTATAGTCGTATCTGTCAAATAAACATTTCCGGCAAACAAGTCTCCGATGCAAATCGTATCAAAGAGTTGTGTAGCGAAAGTTGGTAGTACGGTTACATTGAGTTGGACGACGCTATCACAGGAATTGGCTGCTTGTAATGTATCTATTAAAATTGTATCTGAAATAAATGGCAAGTTATAAATAGAATCCCCTGCGCATATCGTTGTATCAATAATCGTAATCGGTGCATGAGGCAAAACAGTTATAATAGTTTCTACAATACTATCACAACCATTTACTGCGCCCAACGTATCGTATAAAGTCGTATCTGCAAAATATGGAATACCCAAAACAGAATCCCCGGCGCAAACTGTAAATGGCAAAGTCGTAAATGGCACTTCGAGAACGGTGAGGTTATACGTTATAATACTATCGCAGGAATTAGCTGCGGGTAAAGTATCCATAACAATTTCCAGTCCTGGCGTATTAAAGGTATCCCCAAGGAAGACCTCCCCGGCACAAATCGTATCGGCCACCGTCGTAAAGGCGCGCGGCAGGATATTAATAATCGTCGTTATCACACTATCACAAGTATTCGATCCCGGAATGGTATTCACCAATGTATCCGGAAGGAAGTAAACCTGATTATCAAAAGTATCGCCTTCGCAGACATCTACAAACAAAGTTGTATCTGTCGGATATAAAATAATTATCTGTGTCAAGGTAATACTATCACAACCGTCATCCATTCCGGTATTGATTTCCGTGAAGGTCGTATCATTAAAATATGGATCTCCATTATATAATCCTCCTTCACATATTGGAATTGGAATGAGCGTTGTATCTAAAGGTAAAATTACAACTTCATTAAATACGAAACTATCGCATGTATTAGCCGCCTGGAAGGTGTCAATGATAAATATTCCTGTAAAATACTGAACTCCACGGAAAGTATCTCCCGGACAAATTGGGAATTGTAAGAACGTATTTCCAGGAGGTGTTCCGACATCTACATTCGTCACAACAATACTATCACATCCTCCTGCTGTCTGGAAAGTATCCCGTAATGGCAGAGGCGTAAATTGAGTAATGACAATACCATTTACTTCATCTCCTACACATACTGCTACATCTACCGTATCTCTTACTAGCGTATCTACGCTGAGATTAATCGTTAGCAAGGTATCACAAATTCCACTACCTGTCAATTCTATCAAAGTTGTATCATTATTATATATCATTCCATCATATCCTGTAAAGATACAAACTGAAGTATCTACTGTAATTTCTACCGTAGGATTCAAGACAGTGACTAAAGTAGAAATCACACTATCGCAACCCGTGACGGTTTGCATGCTATCCACAATTATGGTATCATTTATATAAGGGAATCCTATACAAGTCGTATCAAAAATACTATCGTGATAGGTTGGATAAACAACGAGGTTGAGCGTAACGATACTATCACAGCCTTGTGCATTTTGGAGGGTGTCCACGTACATTCCTGTTTGAGTATAAATAGAATCCCCGACCTGAACCATCGCCGTTCCACAGAAAGTATCATTGAGCATCGTGTCTAACATTGGGCAAGGCAGGATGATGATTTCGATACAATCCGCCGTAAGCTCCGCACACATAGCAGGCGGATTTGTTTGAAGGCTTGCAGCGAAGGTCGCATAATCCACAGACCCGTCACAAAGCGGCAAACTCGTACTGTCTTTTATCAAATAAGATAATCCACATATATTATAAATTCCTGCTGGTGCATTTATCAGGTTCGGGCTGGAATCTGAGCAGTCGATAATAAAACCGTTTTCATCTACGGTCAAATATTGATAATCATACTGCGCTGCATTCGGCCCGCCGAAGACGATACCATTGGCATTTCCGTTGCTGATGCTCCACTCGTAGGTTCCCGTTTCGCCATTGGAGAAGGAGGAAGTTACGAGGTAGTACACGCGGCCCGGAAGCAGGGTAAGCATCATTTCGGAATCTCCGCAAGCTCCGTCGCCGTCATTACTCGTAACGTAGTTATTACAAAGATCCTGCGGATCAAAATCGTTTTCATAAATGGCTCCGTAGCCACTGAAGCCCGGCGCGCACATTTCAAAAGTGTAAGAATCCGGTGCACTTACCGTGAAGGCATACACATTGTAGAATACATCAAAACCAGTACCGGATGCGTTACAGTTTCCGGATTGTGGTCGCTGGAAGGTTGGATCAGTGAGGATTAATTCTCCGCCGATACTCGTGATAGCCGTTGTAAATATTGTTGTTAAATCAAATATTAACAAACTATCTCCTTCATTGACTGTCGTATCGTTTTGGGTGAACATACCGGCATCGGCTTCACAAGGCAGAACGGTAATTTGCGTCAGCACCAGGCTATCACAACCGTCGTCATTTCCGGTAAAGACATCTGTAATCGTCGTATCATTATTATAGGAAACTCCTGCTAACAATTCTCCCGGACAAAGTGTGGTGTCAATAATCGTTGTATCCGGTGTTAATAAATTTAAACTAACAAATACGAAACTATCGCATGTGTTTTGTCCGGTTAGAATGAGCGATGTATCAATCGGGCTGCTGAAACTAATTCCACCCACAATGATATTCTCTCCATTACAAATTGTTGTATCAATATTATTTATATTAGAATCTAATACCATCAGATTCGTTGTTATAATACTATCACAACCATTTGCGGCCAAAAGCGTATCCATATATACTCCGGTAGAATCGTAAATACTTCCGCCAATTTGAATAGAAGCATCTACGCAAATAGTCGTATCAATTGTAGCAGTAGAATTAAATAACTGGGTAACATTTATCGAATCAATATCAATACATCCAAACGCATTAGCTACTGTTATATAATATATTCCACCCATACCAATGCGGGTCGTGCGGGTAGAATCTCCCGTACTCCAAACATACACATCAAATCCAAACGGCGCATCCAGCGTCAGGGAATCCCCTTCACAGATTACATCAACAGAATCGATTTCCACATCCGGAACCGGATTCACGGTCAAGTCGAGCATCAGGATACTATCGCAGTTATTCACCGTGGATAAGGTATCGAAATAGATACCCGTTGTTCCGTATTGGTTGCCATTGAAAGTAACAGAATCTCCTTCGCACAAAACAGCCACCGTTGTATCTTGATTATAAATTGGATAAATATTTAAAGTCAAATTCACCACACTATCACAACCAATCGAAGCGGTCAGCGTATCTGAATATACACCAGAAATCATATATAAACTATCCCCAACTGAAATAGAACCGCTTCCGCAGAAGCTAGTGTCAATCGTCGTAACGATATTCGGACAAGGCAGGATAGTCACCTCAAAACAATCATCCATTCCATCCGCACAGAAACTCGTACTTGGAATCGAACCAGCGAAAGCAGTGTAACTCACCGAACCATCACAGGCAGGTAAGTTCGCCCCATGCTT
>JAHDGC010000496.1 GCA_020627865.1 Saprospiraceae bacterium
CTTTTTCTAACACATAGGTGCCTATTATCTTTACCAAATTTACACTAATTTCATTGTGTTCTTTTTTTACCGGAGAGTGAACTATTATTTCACCATTTATAAACTCTGCCTTTTCCTGTTCTGTTATTTGGTCATAGAATGCTACCCTTCTTTCT
Source organism: Saprospiraceae bacterium (assembly GCA_020627865.1). Lineage (GTDB taxonomy): Bacteria > Bacteroidota > Bacteroidia > Chitinophagales > Saprospiraceae > JAHDGC01. The sequence continues at coordinate 156 of JAHDGC010000496.1, forward strand.
TTTTCTTCTTCTAAAATGGACTTAATTCTATCAACCCAAACTGGCGCACTTGGTGATTTCAATACGGCTTTGATTAAGTTTTCATCTAAAACAACTGTCATTGTATAGTATTTTCTTCTCAAGTTAGGGAGCTGGAAATAAATAATGTACGCAAAATTGACCAGATTATTTTATAACAATATTTATGCATCAATTCCAAAATTGAGAAGGATCAATCTTCACCAACTGCTGCTGTATCGCATAAGCGACCAAACCCGCCGTATTCCTACAATTCAATTTTTGTAACAAATTATTGCGATGACCATCAACCGTGCGGACACTGATGAACAATTTTCCTGCAATTTCAGTATTGGTCAATTGTTCGCAGATGAGTTGTAGCACCTCGTTTTCTCTGTTGGTCAATTTAATCTCGAAACTCGGCTTGCGGTACTGTTTTTTGCCCGTCATGTTTTCTCGGATAATTTCCATGACAGGATCAGTATAGCAAAACCCTTTTTCGACAACAGTCTGGATGGTTTTTTCCACGTCTTCAGGAGCCGTATTTTTGGCGAGGTAGGCGGCGGCACCGATTTCTAACATGTTGGTTACGAATGCCTTTGAGAAGTAGGTGGAAAGGGTGATGACGTGAATTTGGGGGTATTCTGCACCGAGGATTTTTGCGGTTTCGATACCATTCAATACGGGCATCTTCAAGTCCAGTATGATGACATCTGGCAAAGGGCTTTGTTCCGACAATTGGTTGAGCAGGTCTTTTCCGTTAGTGGCTTCAAAAAGCACTTCCATACCGTCAAAATCTTCGATGAGCAAGGCCATGCCTTTCCTGAAAAGGGCTTCGTCGTCTGCCAGTGCGATATATATTGGTGCCATAGTAAAGTTTTATGTTTTGGTAATACGAACAGATTCCTTCCTTCAAAATTTGTGCAAAACAATTTTTGCTTTCATTCCGTTGCCGGGCGAAGATTCATATGTCCAGTTTCCCCCGATCATTTTCAGGCGGCTTTCCACGTTGTTCATCCCCAGCCCCTTGTTTTTCATAACCATATTGCTGTCAAACCCTTTTCCATCGTCCTCATAGCGGATACAGATTTCATCCGAAGTATCCGAAAAGAAGATGGCTATATTTCTGGCTTTCCCGTGGCGGATAGCATTGTTGATCAATTCCTGTAAAATCCGAAAAATGTTTAGTGCTGTCATTTTATCCTGGATGCAAAGTGCTTTGTCTGGAATATTCAAATCAATATTCAGGTAGCCTGTCCCTGAAAAACCTTCACAGAGTTCTTTGAGGGCTTCCGCAAGCCCGAACTCCTCAAGCGTAGGCGGCAACAACTCGTGGGAGATACGCCGGGTTGATCCTATCGTGGTGTTGATAATCTGGGTCAGTTCATTTATGGCCGTTCCTGGATCATCCGCACTTGTGGCTATCTTTTTCAATCGCTGGACATAGAGGAAAATCACGTTTAATTTGGAGCCAATATCATCATGCAAATCTTTGGCAATCCGGCTGCGTTCCTCTTCTTGTGCAAGGATGGTTTGGTGCAACAACTGTTCTTGGGCTTCGAGTTTTTGGGATAAAAGTTTTTGCTGGGAACGACTATGAAACGCCACAAAAGCCATCGCCATCACGGACATTATGAATATTCCGACTCCTATTAAGAAAAAAACTTCCTTTTCCGTGATCCCTTCCATATAGCAGTAAGTATTAAAACTTGAAAAATTAAATTAAGAAAAACATTGATTATCCAGAAGATAAGATGAGTTTCGGGTACTTTATCCAGAAAATAATTGCCAAACATAAAGATAAATAAGCTTCCCGAGTAATAAATCAGGACGGCCGCATTAACCCAGTTTAAGGCTTCTGTATCCTGTTCTTTTTCATGCAGTTGATAAAAATAACCAAAGGCAAAACCCATCAAGATCAGTTGTACTACGGTTTTCGCATAGCTATTAAAGGTGTAAATATTTTGTATAAAAATAGAGTTTAAAATTACAAATAATAACACAATGCATACAAAAATCCAGAATTTTTTGTCCGGCCATTTTTTAAATAAATGCACCTTTCGGTAAAGCAAAGCAAACAACAAAAACTCGCCTATGGTATATAGATGCAGTAAGGGTAAATTATTGGTTTCATAATCGGATAATATCCGAGCCGTGATTTCTATAGCAAGATTCCAGCACAAGTAGTATCCCAAATATCGAAAGGTATCTGGGAGCCGTTTTCTGTTGAAAAATAATAACAAGATAGATGCGAAAAGGCATATGAATACCAGATTCCTGCATAGCAAACCGATTTCTTGTAGCATCTTGTAAGATTTATAACAAATAAATTACAAAACAAAAGTGATTGTTTGACAATTTTTGCAAAAAAAACGAATTTAATAATCATATTAACTTATGAGTTCTGTAGGAACGGCATATCATTACCAGACATATAAGTGTCTGGAACGTGAGCAGTGCAAAAATTGTCAAAGACCTATAAAAGTTTGTTGGCCATTTTCATGATGAAAAGCCAACAAGCTTTTGTCGTTTTAGTTCGCCATATTTTGAGGGCACCAGGTTGGGCAAGGACTCGTGAAGTCATAATATTTGTAATCAGCCTTGACGGTTCCTGGTTTTACACTTTGTTGTACAAAAAAGACATCCGGTTCGTTGTTGTCGGTAATACCGAGCATAACATAGACGCTATTTGTATTATTAGGGTTCATATTGCTCAATATTTTAGCCAGTTCTCCGTGGTCAATGAGAAACCCAGTTGCTTCTTCAAGCGGGTTCCTATTATTGAGAACTCTAGGAAATTTGTACCCGCTTTGTTCATATTTACATTTCATGTGAAATGCACATTCTTCTGATATTTGAAAAGAAGTTCCCTTTAGCGGGGGACACTTATTTGGGGGAGAAGGACAACTGGTTTTGGCTTGAATCTCATGGTCTTCGGTATGGGCATCTGGTTTTGATTTTGTACAAGATAAAATAAAACAACATGTAGCTAAAAGCGTGATTTGGAAAAGGGGAGGTAGGTTCATCATTTTAGAAATTTAAGGTTTTTATAAAAATGCAGTAGTTTCATAATGTATGCAGTTTAACCCCAAGTTCTATAAATTAAAGCATTTTTACAACTATAAAATCACGGATAGCCACTAATCCCGTATTTTCCTCATAAAATCAGGTTTATTTCCCCAATATTAAAAACAGGTCTTTTCACGGGTGCGAAAACAACAAAAACACTGCAACTTTGTGCTATCAAATAACTTTTAATATATTTTTTATTTATTTAAAATTTTAGATTATGTCAACATCAAGATCAGCATCAACGTTTAAGGTAAACATTCCTGCCGGCCCATTATGGAGTAATGCCGAAGCCCAGAAAAATGCCCCTTTTATTGCCGCAGCCCACCTCGGTAAGTTTACCGGGCAATGGAAAACCGTTGTGGAAAATGAAATGAGCGTCATTGAAATTGAACTGCCAACAGAACCTACAGGCACCAGTGAATACACGATGGATGTGCTTGCCGGGCCGCTATGGAATAATGATGATGCGAAGGAGAAATGCCCCGCTATTTGTGCTTCTTATGGCGGAACATGGAATGGACATTGGAGAACTGTTGTCGAAGGAAAGATGAGCGTTTGCGGTTGTACTTTTAAATTTTAGGCGAAAGCCATTCTGATTTAGCTATAGTATAACCCCCAAAAAGCAAATGTACTGCCCCACTAGAGACGTGATTCTTCACGTCTCTTTTTTTATAGGGGCACGAATCATCACGTCTCTACGTTGTTGCCATTTTCGGGGCAGCTTGTTTGGTGTGACTAGCTTGCTTTCTCTGGCCAACTGCATCCATGTTCTCTTTTTCCGTAGAAAACTCGAGTGTTTCCCATGTTTTTGCAAAGGCCTTGACCAACTTCGGGTCAAAAGATTCGGGTTGTAGATCAAATAAAGTCGACTAAAGGAAAAGAACGAGGAACTCACGGATGTGATCGAGAAAAGGAAAAGAACTATCTACATTATATTGCCCGTCTTTATCATGATTTCGAGTTTATTGATGCTACAATTGGTCAACAATCTAAGGTATAAAAAGCTGAATGAATTATTAAGGGAACCGGCAAAAAATAAGCTACGCATCTTGACTGCTTCTTTTGCTCCCATCCAGCGTTACAAAAATCCTCATTTAGCCCTGCTAAACTCCGGTTTTTGCGCCCTGTCTGCGTGACTTGTCAGGCAGGCTTGTCTGGAAACAAAATAATCTAGTCAATTTTGCGTACATTATTTATTTCCAGCTCCCTTACTACTTTTCTTTATAAATTACAACTGTTCCTCCCCCGAACCTGCTCCCGAGGGATATGCATCAACTTAAGTCGGAAAACATACTTATCCCGCCCCAAATCAGTCACATAAAACTCAAAATCTCATATCACCATCACAACAAAATCACATCACCCTATTTTTTATTATACCGCATAAAATTTACAACATAAAAAAATGTCGTTTTATTACAGTACAAAAAAATAGTAAAAGAAAACTTCAAGTCAAAACGCCCTCGTCACAAACATAAAACAACCCATTCAAAATCCGGAAAACCTTGCATGTTTTTTGATTTTCGTTTCCGCATAAAACATAAAAAGCAACACAACTCCATTCTACAATCTAATATTTTAATACTGTTTCCATCCCTAGGATTTCAAAGTTACTCGTTAGCTTGAAGCTAACCAGTAGCTTTAATAAAAAAGAGCATGACCCAAATAAATTGAATTCATCATCAGGATACGACGAAAATTGTCAAAGAACCAAAAATGTAAATCTATTTAATCAACACTCCTTAACAAGCTCCCCCGATTATCAATCAAAATTCCAGAAAAATGAATTCAGAAAAAAAACTTAAATCTACAGGATGGGTTTTATTGCTATGCTCTTTTTTTATCTCCGGATTGTTTTGCACACAATCGTATGCTTTTAACAAAGAAACGAACATATGCGGAGAGGCTATTTTTATTGGTAATCAGCCCGGGGCTAATTATGCTGCTAGTACTAATATTTCTGATAAGATCCAGAATCGGGAACAAAATGTTACAAAAACCCATATAAAAGATAACTACCAGAAGTTCGAAGCAGGCAAGCCCCTATCTAATAAAGGAGTTCTTGATTACAATCATACCCCACGATTTTTCAATATCATGAATGCTGCCCAATCCTATTTTATTCAAATTTTCGAAAAGATAAGCAGTTTTTGGGTTAAAGCCCCTCTCTTGGCTACAGCTGATCAACACTCGGACTTATCAGTATCTAGAGCAGTGGCTAGTGCTTCTTGTCCGGCAAACGTAGCGTTATCAGGCACCGCTACCCAAGTCTCTTCCTTATCAAATGCCAGTTGCCCTAGTAGTAACTGTTCAGCATCTTTAGCCATAGATGGGAACACACAGATGTCCTCATTGATGACAACATTAGTATTACAAATGACGGTGGTTTGGCAGGAGTGACCATTAACCCAGATGGCACTATGAATGTTCCTCCCAATACTACGCCCGGGGTTTATAACGTCCAATATCAAATTTGCCTTACGGCGGATAATACGGTTTGTGATGTGGCTATCGCTACAATTCTTATCAATAATGACAGTTGTACTACTGAGAAAGGTATGCTATCCGTTATTAAAAATTAAACAAATATAACAAATTAATTACACAATCCTCTACAGCAAACAGGATGCTGTAGAGGATTGTACGTATATGGACATAAAGACAATTACCACCTTTCCGCATCTAAGCAAACACCCTTATTAAGTAGTAAAACAAAATT
>JAHDGC010000497.1:0-3372 GCA_020627865.1 Saprospiraceae bacterium
GAGGTATGTCGTAAAAAACGTAGAGTCGCGATGCATCGCGACTCTACGTTTTTTTTACAAAATTTAACTATAAGCAAACACCACCCAAATATGCAAAACCGAAAGCAGCAGGATAACTGCCGAAAACAAGATATGCGCGCCCAGCCACAAATTGAAATATCGCAACTTTTTCAACTCAAAAGGCAAGTCATTCAAGAATCCCAAGATAAAGTTTGCAAAAAATATTATCGTAAGGAAAAGCAGAAAACCATAACTTGGGCTAGCACTATGCACATAAAAAATCACGGGTGAAAGCACACCTGCCCATTTATGAAGATTAACTTGTCCTTCTTTTTCCTTCCCATTTTTTTCGTATACACCCCTTGCAATAACTAGCGTCCATTGAAACAAGATCAACGAAAATAGCAGCAGGCCTGTCCATTTTTTATAGCTTTCGCCAGTTTGCAACTCCGTCATCGCATGCCATTCCCAAGGCAATAAAGCCTGCACGAGATAAGCGATAAACAAGAGCATTCCTATTTTAGCCTTCATTACTATCTTTTAGAAATCCTTCAATTAAATCGCGGGAGGTTAAATCAAACAGGGTATCCTGTAGCGTTTCCAAAGATGGAAGAAAATAACCATCTTTAGGCCAATGCTTTCCAATCTCCGGTATTTTGTTTTGCTTAAAGGCCTCCACTTCTCCTAGATATTTAGAATAAGTTACCTCCACTCCTTTTTTGTAAATCTGCACCCAACTTAACAATTCATCTACAGAAAGCGAATCGCTTGGATAAGACCATGTTGTGGCGCCCATCACATCACCCAGTGCCCAATCATTTTTAGGAGAATCTTTGTGATTATTATGGCAACTTACACAAGGTTCTGCGGAAGCAATATCAGGGAACATGCCGATGTATCTTTCGGTATCTTCATCGTAGAAAAATTTGGGTTGCCTGTCTTTTTTAATTTCCTCGAATTTTTGGGCTTGGATACCCCTATACAGATTCGCCCTAGCAATCGGATAATCTGAACCTAAAAATAGTCCCAGCGGTATCGGGCTTTTCTCGATTACGGCCGCTGTTTCCCTCAAAAATAAGGCAGGTAACGGTCCAGCTTCCACATCCTTTTTTAGCCAATGCTCATCAAATTTTAATCCGGCTTTTTTTCCTTTTCCGACAATGTTTTTGGTATAAAAATTTCGGGTAACGTTATTCAGTTTCACGATCACCTGGAAGGCATCCTCAACAGAGAATGTATTCTCTTGTTCTTTTTTGTTTGCTTCTAGGGGTGCGGGGGCTGTTGCAAAAAGATAGACATTTACAGTTACAAACAGCAACGACAAAACCAGCCAAAAGGTAGTTACTTTACTCATGGGTTCAATGATTTAACAGGTTAAAAATAGACCGTTCTCCAAGTAGGCCTTGTTGCTTCATTGATTTCTTTTGCTTTTCTATGGGTTTAACTTTTGCGATGAACTCCTTTACATCGCCATAAGGATCGGAGCCACCTTCATAATATGCTTTCACTATTTTCTGGGGTATGGTATCTTTCATTTTTTTAGGGACTTCAAAAATATGGTTGCCATGAAAATCGTGGCATTGCAAACAGGTATTCCACTGCCCTGTTTTAATCAAGATGTCATGTTTTATATCCAAGGGATCGTTATGGATTTCAACATCTTCATGGCAATGCTGACAAAAATTGGTCGTCGTAGTCGTTATCCTTTTATGATTATGTTCGGCGTGACAACTGGTGCAATTTTCTGGTGCAATAATTTTTCGGACAGCATCAAATCTGGGTTCCATAAACCGATGGGTCGGGTGCCTATCGTTAGGCCGTTCATGGCAATTGAGGCAAACTTTATTATCTACAGGCTCATAACCAATATTGGCATACTTGTCTGTCATGCCCAGATAATATTTCACATTTTGCTGCAACTGTTGTCGCGTAGTACCCGGTGAAGATTTATGACAATCCACGCATTGTAAATTTTCATGTCCGGTGTTGAATGCTCCCTTTGCCAAGTAGTTTTCATTTTGGGGTTGCACAGCAAATAACAAAACAAACATTCCCAACAAAAAACTTACAAACAACATGCGATTTCGACTTGGCAGAACCGCACTATAATTTTTATCATTATAATCCACCTCAACCATACCGTCTAAAGGATAAGACTGGCAAGTCAAGACATAATCCTCCTTTCCGGGTAATTTTATATTAGAATGCACTTGCCCACAAGTCACCCTTGCCACACAGGTCATACAATTCCCAACCTTACAACTGTGTTCCACATCCAACCCTGCAACTAAGGCAGCATCCAATAAGGTTTGCCCTTCCTTCACTTTGACCAACTGATAATCATCACCGACTTTTATCGTGGTTTCACATGTAGCTCCTAACCCAGCGGTAACTGCTGGGGCAACAAAAAAGCCTTCCGTAAATATATTGTTTACAGATACCCCTTTTTGCGTAAGACAATGGGTTACATTCTTGATAATGATCGGCGGACCACACATGAGAAACGCCGTATCTTTCAGTGGAATATTATATTTTTCTAAAATAAAATCAATGTGGGAAATGGTCAATCGGCCTTCCTCTCCTGGCCAGTTTTGAGGTGCTTTATCTAAAGTATGGATTACCTGTATTTGACCGGAAGCTAGCTCTGATAAAAAGTCAGCAAAGATGATATTTTTCTCATCTGTATTCCCATAAATCAAATGAACATTTCCGTTATATCCTGTCGCGGTTAAATGTTCAAGCATTGATTTTATCGGCGTAATGCCACTACCTCCGGTAACAAAAACTAAATTACTTTTTTGTAGGGCATTGGTTTTCTGCAAAGTAAATGCGCCCTCAGGTTGCCCTACCTTAAGTTTATCCCCTACTTGTAATTCATCTAGTAAATAATTAGAAACGATACCGCCCTTCACACGCTTTACACACAAAGTAATATTACTATTATCATGCGGAGCATTGCAGATGGAGTAACATCTTCGGTGTTTATTATTTTCCTTATCCACTATCTCAACCGTAACATACTGCCCAGCCTCATATGCCAAAAATGCCTTAAGCTCATCAGGCACAGACATTGTTATACTACCAGATCGTTCTGATGTTTTTTCTAAGTGTTCTATGTTAAGGGTATAGTCCATAATTGTTTGCATGAAAATATTAGCCCACTACAGTACAGACATCGCAAGGTCTGCCTAAGTAAGTACGAGACTTATCAAGGTTATTTACACAAAAAATAAAATGTCTTTTGGGTTAATTGAAGCAAGGGGGCTGATACACCGAAAACAAAACCTGCGACTTTCGCTCTCTTGATTAAAGCATTTTTCTTTTCGGTACGTTCTGGCTAAGTAGTGATTGGTAATTACCTGCCTGCTTGTC
>JAHDGC010000497.1:3472-5937 GCA_020627865.1 Saprospiraceae bacterium
TTCTTTTCGGTACGTTCTGGCTAAGTAGTGATTGGTAATTACCTGCCTGCTTGTCAGCACGACAGGCAGGTTCGGGTAGTAATTAGTCCTAGAATATGCCGAAAATTAACCCTATACAAGGATAAGATTTACCCGAAAAATTATACAATATCACTAGAAGTTCTATCAGTTGCTTTATTAGATAGTATACTGTTTTGCTCAAAAAAAGAAGTCCAATATGCCATCATTTGTTATTATGACGTTGTTTTTTTTGAAAAGTCAAAACTTTAACACTATTTAATAATATGGAAATTTTTATTATATATTTACAAATATAGTTATTCTTGTAATATCTTGGAGGATAAAAACATATAACTAAAGTAATAGAATTAGTCTTTAGTCTAAAGAAAATTACTCTTTTCTCACAAAAGCATATAAAAATATTAAATAAATCAATACAATATACATATTTTTTTCATCCCCCAAAAAGCTGAACCGCCTCTATCAATAACGCTTCCCCTTTTCGCTTCAACACACTACCCTCTGCATCAAAAGAAATATCTGTATGGTATAATTCTAAGGAACCCATGACGCGTGCATTTAATGCAGTAAGTGACCATAAAAGGGACTGCATAGCCTTTCCCCCTCTAGGTGCATAAGGCGTATAAGTTATCGCTAACACTTGTTTATTTACAAATTCACCAGAACTAGTCAGCCATTCCAAGGCATTTTTTAAAGCTGCGGGAATGTTATGTAAATAAGCAGGTGTAGAAATAATGACAGCATCAGCCTCGATAACTGCTGTTTTAAAAAGCTTTACGGATGGGGGCATCGGGTTTTGTTTTTCCGGATCAGGATGGAAAAGCGGTAGATCTTGTATACCTTTAAATGCATAAAAGTCATATTGGCTAACTAAATGTGGAAGGTGATCCAATAGCATTTGATTTGTGGCACCTGTTCGGGAGGAACCACTGAGGGTCAGTATTGTCATAGTATGTTGTTTTTCTTGATAGTCGACCTCCAAAGTAAGTATATTGTTACTAAAAAGCAAGTGAAAATTAGACAAATTAAGTAGTCTTTAAATATTTTTGGTGTTAACTACACAAATTCTTTTTTTTCGTTAATTTTGCGACCTGAATATTCAATTCATGCAAGGAAATATCAACGATAAACTTTTATTGCAACAACTGCGCTCTGGGGATCAAAAAGCATTTCGGGCACTGTTCGATCAGTACTATAAGTATCTGGTTGTTACGGTATATAATGTTCTTGGAGATAGTAATAAAGCCAAAGATATTGTCCATGATGTCTTTCTGCAAGTCTGGAAAAAACGGGAATCCCTCGACATTCAGGCTTCTTTCCGACCTTATTTGCGACAAGCTGCCATTAATAAAACCTTGAATTATATCAAATCACAAAGGTTTGATTTTACAGAACCAGAGGATTTTCCCGTACAGGAAAGTCCAGAAGCTGGCGCACAGGAGCTACTGGAAGGGGAAGATTTGCAGCAGTTAATTAATGCGACTATTGAAAAACTACCGAAAAAATGCCAACAGGTTTTTATCCTTTGCCGCTTGGAACATCTGTCCCACAAGGAAATTGCCGCAAAATTGGATATTTCTACCAAAACGGTTGAGAATCAGATGACGAAGGCGTTAAAAATTCTCCGTGCCGCTGTTGTACCTTATTTGAAAAGTGGATTGATGTGGTTATTCTTTTTACTCTTGTGAGATTAGAGAGCAGAGAATAGAGACACATTGTCCGCTATGGGTCGGGCTATTATAAGGAATATTTTTTCTCGATTCTTAAAAAAAATGAGGTTATGCATAGGTGTTCGGCACATTTGAACTGTCTTGAAGAAAAGGTTTTGTCAGAAATTCCATTGTTGAACCGCCAAACGGTATTATATGAATCCAGACCATTACATACAATTGTTATACAAAAAACTTTCCGATAATCTTACATTGGAGGAAAGGAAAGCTTTGGAACAATGGCTTCAAGAATCCGAGGAAAATAAAGCAATTGCTAAACAGGTAGCAATCAGTTGGGAGCTAGGGGCTGGTTTTGAAAGGGAAAACAATGATCTGGAAATTGATCTTGATCTCGAATTTGGTCGCTTAGAAAAAATGTTGCCGGAGGAAGAAATACAGGCGCCAACCCTCACAAGGAAAACAAACTATACTTGGCTAAAAATTGCGGCGGGGCTTGCCTTGCTGGTAGGTTTTTTCTTTTTGGTAAAAAACAACTTGACGACGGTACCCGATTGGGTTATCGTACAAACTACTGCACAGGAAAAGCAGGAAATTTCCTTACCTGATGGTTCGACAGTTTATATAAATGAAAATACAACATTTCGGTATCCTGAATTTTTTAATCAAGCAGAAAGAATCGTTCATCTATCGGGAGAAGCTTTTTTTGAGGTAACAAAAAATCCGGAACAAGCGTTTCATGTGGAGACACCGCTCGGCAAAGTCAGTGTCGTGGGT
>JAHDGC010000498.1 GCA_020627865.1 Saprospiraceae bacterium
CCCTCTATCTGATACCTACTTGTGTTTGCAAAATATTTGCTGTCAACTACAATCTACTCTAAGTGATGGACAATATTTTGCTGATTTCTGGAGAGTGGTTATTGGAGGATATGGCAATGATAGTCTTTTAAAAACTAAAAAATAAAATATTCTTCTTTTTTGTTATGAACGACAAAAAAATGTGGATGAAAGTAGGGAGGGTAATGCTTACGCCCCTGCTTTCGCCATATGCTCCTGCACAAAAAAACAGAAAAGCCCAATTTGCCACCTTCCTATTTCTAGGACAATAACAAATTGGGCCAATTCAACTATATAATGTTATGTATTAATATCAATTAGTAAAGGACTAGAATTATTGTCAAAAGCAAGACCGTCAAAAGGATTACTGGCGCCGGTTAGTTCGGTAAAAGTACCGCCGTTATTTTGAAAATAATTGAAAGTACCAGTCGAATTCCCAGCAACCATATCTATATCTCCATCCCCATCTAGATCAGTAAATGTAGGAGCAGAACGACCTCCAACATTCAGTCCGGTTAAATCCTGTAAGGTCTATTCCTCATTTCTATTGTAGCCAACATCCTGCACTTGATCTTGGACCATATCCGTATCGCGACGGGTATGCCTAAAAGACCTGTTCTGGTTGCGCACTTCCGGGAAAGGGTCCTGGGTACTTTTGCGGGAAGTCGTTCTGTTGTTAAACCGCTTGCCGAGATCTTCGATAATAGCACTGATGCCGGGCACATCCAAGTTGTTGGCCACCTTAAATGCTTGATACACCTTCAATGACAGCATATAGGCATGCTCTGCGGCCACCATCCGGGTATCCTTTACACTGGCCAAGATGGTTTCCATTTTGCGAACAACAATTTCTAGCTCCTGTGCCTTATCGTATTCACACTGCAACTTTTCGATGTCAATGATTTCGGGAATGACTTTTGGGAAATCCTTCGCGTACTGAATCGTCTTTCCGACAAAGGCCAGCGACTTGTCTCCCATTTTTAGCATTTTCTTCCGTTCCTCCGATGTTAGGCTTTCAAAGAAAGGAGTGAAATCCTTTTCCATCTCGGACAATTGTTGGATCATCTTTTCCCGGTTTTCTTCCGAGAAATGTGGGGGAGGCGTGGTTTGATTACCCATGGTCGTAAAAAGATTTGTATGACTTTAACAAAACAATCGCGTGGCAATAATTTCTGATGTAAGGAATATGTTGTGCCAAAGACATCGTATGTCAAAATCAAAAGATAAATAAAATAAGGGAAGTTTCGTGAAGGGAACTTTGTACTATTGTGCACACTTTGCTATCCTACAATTGCTATGCCAGATTATGGTGGATTTGACCCTGTCGAGTCTTTTTTGCTCGACTTTGGGTCTTTTTTACCCGATAACGAGCCTTTTTTGCTCGATGCCGAGCTTTTTTCATTCAACATCGGGTGATTTTACCTGACACCGAGTGATTTTGTGCAATGATGAGCTTTTTTTGTACAATGTTGCGTGTTTTTCGTTCAACGCGGGGTGATTTTGTGCAATGTCGTGTAATTTTGCTTAAGCATGTATGTTTTTTATTGAATAGTGTGTATGTTTGCCGAGTATACGGCTCTAGAGTATACTTTTTTGAATATTAATTTTAAGACTATGACGACTAAGTATTTACTATTACTTATAACACTACTATTCCCATTGGTAAGTTTCTCCCAATTCTCTTCCAAACATGAAGTCATGACGGGTATTAGTGGATTAAATGGTATTTCAAATGCCGACTTGGATGGGGACGGGGATCAAGATATTATCAGTTATGCATCAGGTAACGGAAAAATTTCTTGGTTTGAAAATCTAGATGGAACTGGGAACTTCGCACGACCCCAAATCATTAATGATTCCCTCTCGCAGTATTATAACTTTATCGCAGATATTGATAATGATGGCGATCAGGATATTGCGGCCTTGGTGGACGGGTATGAATTGTGGTGGTATGAAAACTTAGATGGGCAGGGAGACAATTGGGCATCCCATTATATTTATACTTGGACTTGGACAGGCTCTACTTTAGGCGTTGGTCGTCGTTCCCTTTTTGTTACCGATATTAATGGAGATGGGAACCCTGATTTGATCAGTGCCAGTGCAAAAGGAGATCTGGTTGCTTGGTTCGATAATACGGACGGGGCAGGTAGTTTTAGTGCTCCAATTGTGATTACGACGGACGTAAGCGGTACCGACGACCTTGTGCCTATAGATATGGATGGCGACCTTGATCTTGATCTGGTTATCAATGAAGGCTTTGGCGGTACGATTCTATGGTTTGAAAACTTGGATGGCCTTGCCAATTTTGGTGATCCTGTAACCATTGCTACGGGTATAGATTTACCAGATCAGTTGGCCGTAGAAGATTTCGATTTGGATGGTGATCCTGATATCATCACCAGTACAACAAACAACGATATTTTATGGATAGAAAACCTCGGGGGCAGTTTGAATTTTTCTGCTCCGGAAATACAGTATAATAGTGCGGGCAATGAAGCCCTGACTTTTTTTGTTTCCGATTTCGATGGTGATGGTTTGAGGGACTTGGTCGTTGCGGATTATTATGGAGATGAGGTATTTATTTTGCAAAATGCAGGAGGAGGTAACTTTCTACCAGAAGATGTCATCATGGAGCATATTCCCACACAACCCAATGATGTGCTTGCAGCAGATTTTGATGGCGATGGTTTCTCGGATCTTGTTTGTTCGACTAATCTTTCTAACAGTATTTTATGGCGAAAAAATTTAGCAGGAGAAGGAGGTGCCGGTTGGGGCCCGATCTCCATTATAGCCTTGTTTCGCTATGATATTGGTGAAGTAATTGCGGAAGATATGGACCAAGACGGTGATCTTGATCTGGTGGTTTCTTTTAGTGATCATAATTATATGACGGTGGTCTGGTTCGAACAAATTGATCTTTTTCAAAATTTTGGCCCTGCTCATATAATGTATCATATCCCTTCATATCAGGGTTCCAATATTATTGACATTCATCTGGAAGATGTGGACAATGATAATGACAAGGATCTTTTATTTTCTGCGGGTTTTACAGAAGATAACGGTGTCCATTGGGTAGAAAATTTGGATGGGCAAGGTCGTTTTGCAAGCAGTGCCACTCAGGTAGTCTATTTTTTTCAAGGAGACTTGATGTCTATCCAAACCTATGACTTTGATGGCAATGGTTTTCAGGATGTTTTATGGGTGAATCCTTTTTATAACATCATTGGATGGAGTCCTAATAATGGCAACGGTAGTTTTGCCGATCATGTAGTAATTTCCTCCTCTTTTGGTAGCTCAAATTTCAATCCTATTCCTATGGATATGGCGGACATGGATGGGGACGGGGATATGGATGTGCTTGCTGGTTCGCTTACTACGGATGAAATTGTCTGGATGGAAAATACGGACGGGCTTGGTCAAAATTGGGTACAGCATGACATCGGATTACTCGATCTTGTGGAAATATTGGAGGTACATGATTTTGACGGAGATGGTGATATGGATGTTTTGGCCAGTTCGGGAACTTATCTCGCGGGGGATAAGGTGCAATTGTTCATAAACCAAGGGAATGGCGAGGCTTTTATTTCTCAAACTCTTCACGACGATCCCGCCTTGGCTTATTTTTTAGATATGGACAATGATCAGGATCGGGATGTCATTATCAGTGGGGAAGATTATATCGGGTGGTTGGAGAATCTCTCAGAAATAGGCACTTTCGCAGGACTCGAAATATGGATACCGGACTTGCCGGGCGTTTTAGATCCCTACAGGTTTTTTAAAGCCGATCTTGATGCTGATGGGGATAGTGATCTCATTTCTGACCGGGTGGAATGGTATCTCAACTTGGCCAGTGAATCATACCGGATTGCTGGAAAGGTGTTTTTTGATGAAAATGAAAATGGCATACAGGATAGCTTGGAATACGGTCTTGCGCAACGGGCCTTGATCCTTGAACCAACGCAGATCAATAGCTGGACGACACCAACTGGCGAATTTTTTATGCCCGTACATCCCGGTTCCTACGAGCTAACTTGCCAGACTGTTCCCAACTGGCATTATACTACGGATTCGATTGTTACCGTAACCGTGACCGAAGATGTTGATACGGTCTTTGTCAATTTTCCTGCGGTGCCTGATAATTCTATTCGGGATATAGACATCTACATCAATTCTGGGCCCACGAGATGTGGCTTTGAAGTGCCTTTTTGGATCAACTACACGAATGTTGGTACACATCGTTTGGATGGAAGGGTAGTGTATGTGTTGGACGATTCTGTGAGTGTGGTTTCCGTTGATCCGCTTCCTGATATGGTTGTTGGAGATACCTTGTTATGGGATTTTGAAAATCTCACCATTACGGAATCTCGCCAGATCAATCTGGTGTTGCAGATGCCGGGAGAAAATGCAATAGGGGACTGGCTCTATAGCATGGCAGAGGCTGCTTACACCGAGGAGGATTCCCTTGTTTTGGTGGGGCAAGACGTTCATCATTCCCAAATCACTTGTGGCTATGATCCCAATGACAAACTGGTGCAGCCACTAAATTCTGACCAGATCAACTATACCTTGTTTGGAGAAACTTTGCACTATACCGTGAGGTTCCAAAATACCGGTACGGATACTGCTTTCAATATCAGAATCGTAGACTACCTCGATCCCGATTTGGATTGGACAAGTTTCCGGGTTACCGCAGCGAGCCATGATTACTATGTCTTGTTGGATCAGCAAAGTGGGGAGGTTGAATTCTTTTTTGATAACATTCTGCTTCCTGATTCGACAACCAATCAGGTGGGGAGTCATGGTTTTATACAATACGACATCCAGCCGGAGGGGAATCTCCCGGAAAATACGGCCATCACTAACGAAGCCTTTATTTACTTTGATTTTAATTCGCCTATCCAGACCAACGAAACGGATAACGTTATGGTTAGTCAATATCCTGTAGCTACCGTGTTGGAATCGCCGCTTTGTTTTGAGGATACCAATGGAACGATTGCGCTAAGCCTTCCGGTTGATGGTTCCTTTCAGTTTGTTTGGGAAACCGGAGATACGACAGCGCTATTGACTGAGCTTGCTAGTGGCACTTATCCCGTGTCGATTTACGATGAGTCTGGCCGGTTGGTTGCGCAGGAAACCATTTCACTAGAACAACCTGCTCCGATTACCCTCGATGTCATGCCTGCTGGAAGTTTGGAGAATATGCCTACCGGCAGTGCTTCTGTCGAAATCTCTGGAGGAACGGCTCCTTATTCCTATGCATGGATTGAGATGACTACTGGTGCTGTGCAAACCACCGAAATGGCCACAGATTTAGCACCAGGGAACTATGAATTAATAGTTACAGATGCGTATAATTGTATGCAAACCACTACTTTTGAGGTTGATGTCATTTCTAGTTTAACCGAAGTAAGTGAGGAGCGTGTATCGTTCAAGGTTTTCCCTAACCCTGCAACGGATAAGGTGCAGCTTCAATTTCAAAATTTGCCTGATGATGATTTTGTGATTATGCTGTTGGATTGTACGGGCAAAACAGTTATGGAAAAACCGCTTGCTGGGACTATTGTACTGGAACTTGCTGATTTTAGTCTCGGAATTTATTATATTTTGGTCAAAAATGAATTTACCAATACGATTGTGGCTTATGAGAAGCTCTTGCTTTCGAGATAGTTTTGGTAGAACTCAAAAAGAAAAAGGTCAAACTAAGCCTATCCGAAGAATCAGAATGGGAAGAATACTTTGATGCCGAAAAAAGCAAGGCATTGGTGATAAAGGCGGAGATAGACAAAGCCGAGAAAGAGATTGATAAAATGGTTTATGAACTTTACGGATTGACGGAAGAATCCAGTGCCGCTCCCGGTTGTTCGAGCAGTTTCTTTCTTGCCTGTTTAAGCCACTGTTTTCTCTCGT
>JAHDGC010000499.1 GCA_020627865.1 Saprospiraceae bacterium
ATTTATATTGCAACAAATATCAATCATATTGTGAAATACAACGGAAGGAAAATACCCCTCCTCAAGAAAAAGCTTGTTTTCTAAGCCAAATATTACACACTTAGCAGCTTGATTTGTATAATATTTTAGTTTTTCATTTCCTTTTTCTTTTTTCAACCGATTGGAACTATAGTTCATCAAAAAGCCAAAGTAAATTGCCTGGTCTTTTTTGTCATCCTTGTCGTAATTTTTGCGGATAAGCTCATTCAATTTTTCGTATGTCGCATCTCCATGCTCGTCATCTGCATTCAAAATAATTCTGCAAATATTGTAAAGTGGGTTGTCCTGGAAAATATGGGCCGGCTTGAGGAGTGATTCTTCATCTGTAGGAATAACGTTTTTTGTAGTACCTATTATGTTTGCACGAAATTTTTGCTCACAAGTATATTTTAACTTCGCACCGACATACCAACCATCAAGGTTTATCATGATTTGATCCAGCATATTGCTCCTGATGGTTTGTTTGCTATTCGATGCCGAGAAATATGCCATGTGCCCTAATTCGACCAATCTGAGGTGTGTCCACATATTAGGATCATTTTTATGGTAATGATTCATGACATTTTCCATTTTCTTTTCATATAAATTTCCGGGATTTTTTTCCTTGAGAATTTCAAGGGTCATTTTCTGTCTTTCAAAGGAGTCGGGCTGATCTTTTAGTTTTTTCCACAAAAGAAACTCTTCTGCAATCCGGTAAAGGCTTGAACATCTATCAATGACTATCTTGCGCGTAAACCCCAGTTTTTTTAAGTGTAACCGAAGTGCATTTTCAATGATTAAATCCTCAGAGGTGAAGTTAGGCCTATGTTTATCCCGTAATATGTAATCCAGCAGTTGAATTTCTCTTTCTTTTTTATCATAAAGTTTTTTTAAATAACTTTCAAACTCTTTCAGCTCTTTTTTTGAAAATGTTCTGATCAGGGTTATGAACTTAAGGCTTCTCATGACTACGTGTTTCTTATGGTTTGTAGTTTTATGCATTGGTTTCAGTAATGCATTATTATTTGTTTCAGGATAATTATTTTTTGCCTTAAAAATAAAAAAATTATATGAAATGAAGAAGGAGTGAGGACTTTCTTTAGTATTGTAACGTGCTGTTTTTCAGCTATATGTGTTTTTCACTGTATTGTTTTTGCAGTATTTGTGAGGAGAAATGGGGAAAAAGCCTCCTTGGCGCTTTTATGCTTGATGCTTAATTTTGATATGCAAATATAGTACAGTAAAATTTTATATTATACTTCATGTACTTTTTTTTCAGTATTTGTTTTAAAGATAACGATGCAAATTTATAGAAAACAACTGGTCGATATTTTTACGAAAGTAGTTTTGAAGAACTATTCAGAGCACTGTCTCAGGCACGGTATCCCTGAGAATAATCATACTTTTTTGAACTTCCTTTTTACCAAAAACCTGTTGCGGGAAGTTGCCGTTCGCCATTTTACAATAAGTACGGAATTTAAAAAAACATATGATAAAAGTAAAAGTACAAAAACACAAACTGTTCGTTTACTGGCCGATAAGTATAATATGACAGAAAGGGCCGTATGGAATATTATTAAAACGCGTTCTAAATAAAGCGCTTTTATGTAAAAATAAATTCAGCCCCTTGCAACCAACTGAATAATTTATGAACAAAAAATTAGAGCTAATGTCTTGCCCGATTTTTTTCGGGTATTATAAGTATGGCTATGAAAACTTTTTTTAGTTTTTCTTCCATACGAAACGTATCATCAGCTTTTGGATGATTCCTGTTTTGACTGGAAGTTTTTTCTCTGTCAAAGATATGGGGATGGTACGGCTGTGGCAGTACTTGAACAAACTATCTTTGTTGAGGATACATCCGTTATTCATTTTAGGGAACCGGAAATAAATAAGGTACGCAAAATTGACTAGATTAGTTTGCGTTTAATCAAGGCACAAAAACCGGAGTTATGCAGCGCATAATGAGCTTGTCTGGATTGGCCAGCCAAACAGGGATTTTTGTAACCTGCCTGACCTGCAGTCACGCAGGCAGGCGCGGTATGGGAGCAAAATAAGCAGTCAAGATGTGTAGATTATATTTTCCCGATTCCCTTAGGAACGATGCATTAATAAAGCGCACAAATGATACGAAGTGATTTTGATTCAGAACAAGGCATAAATTATACCGATTGGATATAATTGTGTGTCTTATTATTGATCCGTTTCTTAGTTTTAAACAACAAAAAAATCTGAGTATATCATAAAACTCGTTCCAGAGGAGTCCCAAAAATATTATTACAATTTATCTAGCAATACTTGTATAGAAGAGGGTGTCGATTTGATTAGGTCGTAGGATGACTAAGCATTTAAGGAGGTAACTTGTTTTCCTTCCTTGGCTAATCTTGATCATCCCTATTATGGCATATTCTAGTCTTCTGAAAGAATTGGAGAACTTATAACATCCTTTACGCTATCAAACGTTAAATCACATTGAATATAAAAGCAGATTATATTAAATGAGACCGTATTTTAAAGTTATAAGGGCGTATGCGGTTATATTGTTAAGTAAACTTATTGACCCGCTACTAAAAGCCCAATATGTATTGTCAAAGGGGATAAACCCTTTGGACGGAGACCTTGCATTGCCAGTGTTGAAAGAACAAAATAGGATTGGGGGATCGGAAGTTGTTAGCCTATTTCGGAATAGGGATATAGAAAAAAAACGAGTGTTAGCCGTTGAAAAACCATCATGTATTGATATTGTTATACTTACGCCAAAATTAGTTGAATTTAGAGCAATTATTCGATTACTAAATAATGTGATAAAGTATTTCTGTCCTCGAACCCAATCCTTTTATCGGATCGGAAGTTTTAAAGGTTACCATATTGCAGTGCGAGAAACCAAGGCTGGGAATAGTATTGTTGCGGTAGAGGCAGAGCGAGCCATTACCTTGTTTAAACCCCAATTTATGCTATTGGTCGGGATGGCAGGAGCCGTGTCTAAAAAATTAGATATTGGTGATGTCGTTATTGGAGAACGTTCCTATGCTTATGAAGCTGGTGTCGAGACGGAAAACGGTTTACAACGTAGGGACAAAGGCGATTCTTATGATGCACAACTTATCGAATTAGCAAAATCATTGTTATTAGATGATGGATGGACAAAGTTTACCACACATAAAAGACTATATCCCGTGAAAACTGGCCCAATAGCTGCCGGAGAAAAAGTGATTAAAACCAGTAAAACAGAAATATTTAACCTTATTCAACAACATTGCCAAGATGCCGTTGCGGTAGAGATGGAGGCCGTTGGGTTTTCAACAGCATTATCTGCTTATCGTGGGGAGGTAAGGGGGATTAATATCCGTAGTATTTCGGATAAGCTCGATGAAAAGGCCAAGTCTAATGCACAAGGTTCAAGGGAGCTCGCTTCCGAAAACGCCGCCGCTTTTGCCTTTGAATTAATTAGTAATTTAAACTTACTGAAAAAAAAGAGCGCATAACAAAATAAACCTCTTAAGACAGGTTTACTTACTTCTATTCATAATATTACAAGTTCAGTAAGTTTTATTTATTTCCTGAACATTTTTTTCTCTGCATATACTTTCTTATCTTAGCCAAAAGTTACGCTATTAATTTTTATAAAAAATATTTATGAATATCCGATTACTTTCTTGCGATGCCGCAAAACCAGATCAAAGAGCCATCATGAAAACGCTGGAAGAAATTGCCGACGGCATGAATAGCGCTGATGCAAGAGAATTTACAAATATATTGTTGGATGGAACTGCTGTGGATATTGAAGTGTCATTTAATACCAGTTCCGCATTCCGGAAACTTCGGAAGTTAGGCATTGATTATGAAATTGTGGAATAATAATATGGAAAAAAATAAGCAAGAACAAAAACAGCCCAATAACCCCTTACATGGCATCAAGCTGGTTGAGATTGTAACATTTCTTGTCGAAAATTATGGTTGGGATGAATTAGGTGCTAGAATTAATATCCGTTGTTTCAATAATAATCCTTCCATAAAATCAAGCCTTAAATTTTTGAGAAAAACGCCTTGGGCCAGAGAAAAAGTCGAAGCACTATACTTACAGTCCATCCTAAATAAGTAGTAAGCACATGCTGTTTATTTCCTCTATCCTTCCCATAAAAGTCTGAATCAGGATTTACAAGATTTTTCACCAACCATGATGTTGCTTGGCAGCTTATTAGGAGCCTTACCTACTATGTCATGTTAAATGATCTGAATCCCAAAATCAGCCACTACAGCATCTGACCTCTGCGAGCACAGCGATCTAATGAGTGCCAACGAATGGTCTAAAATCTAACAATGAGCAATGCGAATGATCTAATATCTAATATCTAATATCTAATATCTAATATCTAATATCTAACTTCTCCCGTAATAACTTCCCGCCCATCTTCGGATCAGCCGTCCCTCTAGACATTTTCATCAACTCGCCCATAAAAAATCCCATCAACTTCTTCTTCCCATTTTGATACGCTTTCACCTCTTTCGGGTTTGCTGCTAGACAAGCATCCACCAGTGCCTCCAGTTCACTACTATCGGTGTTTTTAAGTAAGCCTAACTGTTCCGCAACTTCAGAAGGCAACTCTTTTTTGCCTTCCATCATGGCTGGGAATAACTTCGAGTATGCGATCGAAGCCGTTACTTTTTCTGCTTCAATAAGCTTGGCAAAATTCTGTATTTGTTTGTCGCTCATTGGAAAGTCAGCAATACTTTTTTTATGTTCCGATAACCAAGGTCTTATTTTGTTGATAAAAAGATTAGCCGTGGCCTTTACGGATTTACTTTGTTGGGTGTTACCCAAAAAGTAGAGGGCAAAATCACGATCTTCGATCAGGATTACAGCATCATCATGCGATAATTTAAATTCGTGTACAAATTGTTGATATAAAGATTTGGGCAAAGCCGGTAGCGTTGCCTTTAATTCGCGGATAACGTTTTCATCCAACACGACCGGCGGTAAATCTGGTTCCGGAAAGTACCGATAATCATGGGCGTTTTCCTTGGAACGGAGTGGGGAAGTGGTGCCAGAAACCGGATCAAAATTGAGGGTTTGTTGCAAAACCCTACCACCAGATTCCAATAGGTCAATTTGTCGCTTTACTTCAAAGTCAATAGCCCGACGGGCAAACTTCATGGAGTTCACATTCTTCACTTCGCAACGTTCCCCCAGTTTTTCTGTTCCTTTCAACCGTACCGAAATATTGACATCACACCGCATGGAGCCTTCTTCCATATTGCCATCCGAAATATCCAGATACCGCACCATTTGTCGCATGGCCGTCATGAAAGCATCCACCTCTTCGGCAGAACGCAAGTCTGGCTCCGTTACGACTTCTAACAATGGAACTCCGGCACGGTTGAGGTCAACAAGAGAATACTTGGGATCAACATCGTGGATGGATTTTCCGGCATCTTCTTCCATATGGATATGGTGAATGCCGATGTTGCGAAAACCATCTTTCAATAAAATATCAAGAGAACCACCCACGCAAATGGGCATGCGATCTTGCGTAATCTGATAGCCTTTGGGCAAATCCGCATAAAAATAATTCTTCCGATCAAAACGACTTTCTGGACTGATCTTGCACCCCAATGCAAGGCCAAGCTTCGCCGCACTGTGAATGTGCGTTTTGTTGGTACGCGGCAAGGTGCCGGGATGGGCCAGCGAGATGATGCTCACTTGTGAATTGGGCGAAGCACCAAAAGTAGTAGCATCACTGCAAAAGGCTTTACTCTTCGTGGAGAGCTGCACGTGGACTTCCAATCCGATGATGGTTTCGTATTTATCGTATATTGACATGGTGTTGGCGTTTTTTGAAATGCAAATATACGATAGTATGAGGACTTTTTCTAGGATTTGGAGCGCAGGAACGAAAGTCTATTTT
>JAHDGC010000500.1 GCA_020627865.1 Saprospiraceae bacterium
CGAGTGGCAAGCATCTGCCAGACAAAGTTTATGCTTGGCCTTGCTTTGCCCAAAAATCTTTTTCACATCCTCATGATCGAGTTTGTTGTTAAAACCCTCAAAGTCTACGGGGAGAAAAGACCCTTGCAACCCATGTCCGGAGAAGTAAAGCACAACGACATCATTCTCATCTGCCTGTAAAAATGTTCTTCGCATCGTGCGCAAAATATTACTTCTGGTAGCATCTTCATCAACGAGTACTTTGATCTGCTCGTCCGGTAAAGCGCCTCCTTCTGGACTTTTGAGGAAAGCATAAATCTGGTAAGCGTCGTCATCGGTGTATTTCAAAACCGGCATATGGCCATATCTTGCAACACCGACAACAACGGCCCAGATTTTCACGGCACGGCTGCGGTCAACTTCAATAACCTCACTTTCGATCATCGAATCATCTGGCTCGACACCATGAAGGGGTTTGCCTTTTTCCCAAACTGCTTCGAGAATTTGGCCGCTGTGAAAAACCATAGTGCCCATTCCATGAGGGGTGTGGTTGGCCCATTGGCCAGTATATTTATCACCATTGGCGTAGTAACAAGTTCCGTATCCGGCAGGGTATCCATTGTTAAACTCTCCGATAAACTTCGAGCCATCAGCATAGGTAAAAGCCCCAGAACCATCTGCGCAATATATATCATTGCAATTTCTTACGTCACTTTTGGCTTCCATATCCGTGACGGTTTGTTGTGAAGAAGTATTCGTTGTGGCTTGATGATTCGGGGTAGAGGCTACTTGCCCATTGGCCGGCATAAATTTACCATTTACCCAGATGCCGCTGGTTGCGGTACCGTCAGTTTTGTAAAAAACACCATTGCCATCTTTGTAATTGTCTCTCCAAATCCCGATATACCTGGAACCATCTTTATAAAACATCTTGCCTTTTCCATTGAGCCTGCCGGCTTGAAAATTGCCTTCGTAACGATCTCCATTATTATAGAAATAGGTGCCTTGTCCATTTTGCTTATCGTCTCGCCACATTCCGACATATTTGTCCTTATTGGAAAACTTCATAGTCCCTTCTCCATGGAAAGTACTTTTCCTGAAGCTTCCAGTATATTCATCTCCATTGGTGAAAATCATCTTCCCCTGCCCTTCTCGGTAGTGGTCAACCCAGTTCCCGATGTATTTATTACCATTGCTAAAATAAAGGATGCCGTCGCCGTTGATCTTTCCCTTTTTAAACTCTCCGACGTATTTGGCACCACTGGGGTAGACAAAGGTACCTTTTCCGTCATAGCAATTACCACGAATACAATTTGCGAAACCGTTTTGAAAGGAGAGCGCAGTAAAAATCATTACCAGGATGCCAGTCATTTTCATACTAAAAAATTTAAGTTTTTGAAAAATAGCAAGTAGGAATTCAATATTCCTTGGACCTAAGTAATGATGTTTACGATATATAGATGCTTTTTTATGATAAAGGAATAATTAATAAACTGGATTCGGGATATATTATTGCCGGAATTGATGGATTTTAGGATAGTATTAAGGATTTGAGGGGGGATTGTATTGGCTCACGGTCTTATAAAAAAGAAATAGCCGGTACTCTGGTAGTTGTTTTGTAGTATTCTGGTGGAGGAAGATGCTTAAAACAAATAACGATACGGAAAACGATCTTTATCTGGATTATTACTATCGAGGTATCGGGCTAGTACGCTTTCTCTATCTTCTGGGCGGTCAAGATCATTCAAACCATATAGGCGAATGGTATCTTTAGCACGTTTTTGTTCTGCTTCGGAGCGTTGTGGGTTAGGTTCCAGTTTATAAGAAGAAAAGTTGATGACGAAAAAATAATCGAAGCTGTAACCTTCTTCATCGGGTTTGAGTAGGGTTTCTTCAAACTCCTCTCCTTTTTGTTCGTTACAGGCATGGCAACAGTAGAATAAATTTGTCCAAGTACAGGCTAAAAGTGGAAACTTACTCGTGGGGCGGAAATGTTCAATGGTAGCACCAGCTTGTTTTATGGGGCATATATCGCAAAAGGCACAATGATTTTGGGTCATTTTTTTCGACGGTTAAACAGGCGGGAGCATCTGGGCGTTGCCTGAAAATCATATCTCGTAGTTTTTGCCAGTTTGTTTGTTGATTTGCCTTAATTCCATACCGATGGTAGTTTCTAATTCTATACTTTGGACGGCTAGTTTTTTTGCCAATTCAAGCATTTCGTGCTCTTCTTCTTTTTCAATTCTTTTGGCCAAAGCTTTCTTCCTGAAAATATAAAAATCAGCCAAATCTTTCTCAACAGCTAGACCAAACTTTTCTGTAACGCCAAAAATGGAGCGCAGAACATGAGCAATGCTATTACCATCTTGAGACAGCTCTTTTTTCCTGACCACTGCATCCCCATTGTTTACTTCAAGATTATATACCCAAGCATCATCCACGGAGTTAACCACAAAAGGAGAATGTGTCGAAATAAATATTTGGGCATTGGGTAGCAACTTTTGCACTACGGGCAATATTTTCCTTTGCCATTCGATATGCAAATGCACCTCTATTTCGTCTAAGAACAAAATTACATTTCTATCAAAAACCGGAATGTCGCCTTTCCAATCCAATGCTTCCAATCGCATGCATAAATCTGCCAGCCAGCTTATGATAGATTTTAGCCCGTCAGGTAAAACTTCAAGGCCATGTTCAATGTTATTGTAAAGAAAAATAGGGTTGCGTATATTTTTATCCAGTTTGAATTTAACATCGAAACCTATAATTTCTCCGATGGCATTTTCTAACTTTTGGATGGTATCGTTGTAGTTGTGTTCTTTGGTGGTTAGCCCTTCGGTTTGGGCGTAGGAACGTTTTAGTAAGGAGGTTTTGATCCAATTGCTTATACTGAATGCAGGGTTTTGTTCTTTTAGAAACTCTAAAGATTGAAAAAGTGGATTCTTTACAATTAGACCAGATTGTCTTTCTGTGAAATTTAACAATCTGTAGCCGGAATACGCGAATAGGGCATTGTGGAGTGTTTTTGGTGAAGATTGTTTGTAAAAAAAATCCTCATTATCTTGTGTGTATTCTATTTGCAATGCTGCTCGATAAGATCTTATTGCTTCGTGGTCTTCCGATAAAATATGAATATGGTTTGCTCCTTTCGGGCAACCTGAGTATTCTATGTGTTGAATCTGGTTTTGTATTTCAAAAAAAACTTTAGCTCCGCTATGCTCATCTTTAGTCCGCAAATATTGAGCAAGATTATTGGTATTAATAACGGAAACTGTTTTTTCATGCGTATTTCTGGCTGTTGTCTCAAAAGCCCCGGCCAATGCCTTCAATATCGTACTTTTTCCACTTCCATTAGTTCCGGTGAAAATATGGATTTCTGCCTTCTTTAGTACGGGGCATGGCTCAAACGCTATGGTATTGTCCTTAAAGACCCCAATATTTTTGAGTTCAAGGCTTTGTATGCGCATAGCAATTGTATTTGATTTTGATGATAATTTTTAGCTGCCATAGTGCAACAGTCAAACGAATGCATAATTATACATAAAATCTTAGATAAACAACAAAATTGTTATGGAGATAATTGCTTTTTTGGGATTTTGTAGTGACAAATGCAAGAGAATCTTAATAAAAACATATGTAAATCTCCTTTTAATTAAGCATTTTCATGATGTTTGTACGACTTTTTTTCACCTCAAACCACAAATTTTTTTGTGACAAATCCCAAATAATGTAGTTGTACAAACACTGATGCATCCGTATCTTTGTACTATGAACATAACAAATGATAAGTTACTTTTTTATTTTTTATAACAAATTATTCTAATCCATTTTTTCTGAAATAACAGTTATTATCCCATGACGAAGTCGGCAGAAGTTTTCCCCTTCTGCCGACTTTTCTTTTGCCTATTTTTATCGTGATGGATGGGAGGAAGTCAGCGTAATGGGAAATTGCGGGCGGACTCCCCATTTTGGGCTGGGGTAAGGGGAGGCAGAATTTCCCTTTTTTACAAAAAAAGCCAACAGCGAAACAAATCACTATCGGCTATTACTTTTATCATCTAATTGCAAAGTTATAGGAGCGGAATAGATGATGGTAACTTATTTACTAAACGCATTATTATTTTTGGGTGAAAACATAGTCTTTATCTGCAGCACCAGCATGACATCCGTTACAACCTTCAAATCCTGCGACGTTTCCTCCACGCTCAATAAGTGTCCCATCTGTCATCAGCTTGAACCATTCCCAATCTCCGGCAGCGGAATTGAAGCCATTTCCTCTTTTGGCCATCCCAAAAGCAGCAGCAACTGTCCCATCGGGATTCATAACATGCTTGCCGATTAGGGTTCCTACTGGATAAACACCATCTACGGGGTCTTGGCCATCCTTGAAGTAAATTGTTCTAACGACAGTACTATCATCTGCTCCGTGGGCGAATCCTCCCAAATCGGCGCTAGGGTCTGGGCCTTCCTCTGTGGCTCCGAGTGCCCAAGAGGTGAAATCTACGAATGCAGCATCATCTGCAATAAATTCTTCTGGGGTTACGGTATCATCATCCGCATCATTCTTACAGGATTGCAGATTAGCAGCCATGAAAATAAGACAACCAAAAATGGCAAAAACGGTTAATTTTTTCATTTATTCTATGTTTATTAAAGTTTACTAAAATATGATTACAGAATAGTCGTGCAATAATTGAGGTAAAATTGAATTACATCAAAATACAGAAAAACAACCTTGGTAACAATACGACCAAAGCCATTTAAGCCCGCGTTTGAGTTGTGTGATACTATGAGTGGCTCATAATACAAACAGATGCCTGACATGGGAATCAGATCAAATGTTTACCCGAATTCTTTATTCTACCACAAAAAATAGTATTATATAAGATTTTAGTAAAGTTATAGAAGAATTCGAAAATAAGAAGTCGTATAGCTTACATTTTTTTAGTGGAAATGGAATCATATAGAAATTTGATGCAAATATGTCTGCATCCGGACGGTTTGACCGTTGCAACGCGATGCTCACACCGGATAATGATGCATCGTAATGCTATAAAGCAGGGAATAATGATGAGGACAAATTAAATAGCGATTTTCTTAGTGATTAT
Organism: Saprospiraceae bacterium; assembly: GCA_020627865.1. Classification (GTDB taxonomy): domain Bacteria; phylum Bacteroidota; class Bacteroidia; order Chitinophagales; family Saprospiraceae; genus JAHDGC01. The sequence goes on from JAHDGC010000500.1 coordinate 5,088, forward strand.
AGAAAAGATTGATATTTTTGCTACTTTGCCCGTTGGTAAAATGACCTAAATTCGATTGACATGGAAAAAATAAACGAGGCTGTTGCTACAATCCGAAGGTTGAGCAATAATTTTCTTCCGGAAGTAGCTATGATTCTGGGGTCTGGTTTAGGGGGCGTTGCTGATAATGTAAAAAATGCAACCTACATCAATTATAAGGAAATTCCGGACTTTCCAGTGTCGAAAGTAGCAGGGCATGCGGGACGTTTGGTCTTCGGAGAGATGCGAGGAAAGCGGGTGATGATTATGCAGGGGCGCTTCCATTTTTATGAAGGCGTTTCTATGCAATTGCTGGCTTTTCCCATAAGGGTAATGGCGGTGCTGGGGATTAAAAAGATTATCATTACGAATGCTGCCGGAGGAGTGAACCGGAGTTTTAAAACGGGAGACTTAATGTTGATTACCGACCATGTTAATTTTACCCTGAGCAATCCACTTGTAGGGAAAAATTATGATAATTTTGGACCACGTTTCCCAGATACTTCTGAAATTTATACGCCTGCATTGGCAGATTTGGCCAGGAAGGTTGCCGCTGAAAATAAAATTAATCTCAAGGAAGGTTCTTACTTTTTTATGTCAGGGCCTTGTTACGAAACCCCTGCCGAGGTGAAAATGATCGAAATATTGGGGGGAGATGTTGCCGGAATGTCCACCTTTCCGGAGGCACTTGCAGCTTGTCATTGTGGTATGGAAGTTTTAGGGCTTACGTATGTAGCCAACATGGGGGCTGGTATTTCTCCTGTAAAGCTAAGCCATGATGATGTTATGGAGACGATGGCTTTAATTAA
>JAHDGC010000501.1:0-4649 GCA_020627865.1 Saprospiraceae bacterium
CCTGCTTTACTTTTTTGATGAAAAGAAAGAAGAGTTGAATTTAGACAGGAGAGCGTTTAACCTTTCTATGGGGAAGTCATTGGATGTTTTTCCTCAGGCAGAAGTACATTAGTGTCGTTTTTGTAAATAATTGATTAATGGCTAGGCTCGTAATATGCCGAACCTGTATGATTTGTCAGTCAGAGAAGTGCCATATTAAGGTACTACTAAACTATCAAAAACTTGTAATATGATCCATTAGTATAATAAAATAACTCCAATTGATTGTTCGCTATGAGGAGCTTTTGTTTCACATGAAAACCTTATGAAAATGAATGAAAAACATCATCAGCCTAATCCTTCTAGAATTATTGAGACAGGAATGGGCTTCTTCGCAGCGAAAACATTACTTACTGCAATTAACATGGGCTTATTTACCCATTTGGCAAGTGCAGAATTGACGGGAATGGCCATAAAAGAAAAACTGGGTTTACACGAAAGAAATCTTTATGATTTTTTAGATGCTCTGGTGGCCTTGGGTTTTTTGGAAAGAACGGGATTGAAGGAAACTGCAAAGTATAAAAATACAGCAGAGACTGAAATTTTTCTGGATAAAAACAAACCTAGTTATGTGGGGGGAATGCTAGAGATGGCTAATAATAGACTGTACCCTTTCTGGCATACACTTGAGGATGGGTTAAAAACGGGGTTGCCCCAAAATGAGACAAAGCATGGCGGAAAACCCGTTTTTGAAGAACTTTATTCCTCCAAGGAAAAGACAAGAGCATTTTTGGCCGCTATGGGTGGCATACAGATGGGAAACTTTATGGTTTTTGCGAGTGCTTTTGATTTTTCCAAATATAAAACCTTTTGTGATATCGGGGGGGCAGGAGGGTACTTGGCTGCTCAGGTAGCCTTGAACAATAAGCATATGAATTGCATGACGTATGATTTGCCTCCTGTTGCACCAATTGCTATAGAGAACCTCTCTGCAATGGGCGTTGCAGAGCAAGTCAAGGTGGTGTCCGGCGATTTTTTTGCGGATGAAATTCCGAAAGCCGATGTGATCGGAATGGGTAATATTTTACATGATTGGGGGATCAAGGAAAAAAAATATTTGATAAAGAAGGCCTACAATGCTTTACCAAATGGTGGGGCTTTGGCTGTTCTTGAGAATATTATTGATGATGATAGAAGAGAGAATGTGTTTGGTTTATTGATGTCGCTTAATATGTTGATTGAAACAACGGAGGGATATGATTTTTCAATGCGCGATTTTAAGGAATGGGCTACGGAAGCCGGATTTAGGGAATTCCATAAAATGCCATTGGCGGGGCCATCGAGTGCTATAGTTGCAATTAAATAGTTTAATGATAAATTTTCTCCACAATGAATTTTCTTGCTGATCATAAGTACGTTGTACTGCCAGTTGAATTTGCGACACCCGCTCACGATGAAACCGTTCGTTTACGAGATGAAGTTTTGAGAAAGCCCCTAGGGCTGGAATTTTCTCAGGAAGAAATGGCCTTGGAATGTGAAGACCTTCATTTGGCCTGTTATGATAAGTTTAATCGCTTGTTAGGCTGCATCGTGTTGAGTGCTGTCGACGAGGAGACTATTGAAATGAAACAAATTGCCGTAATAGCGAAAAGGCAAAAAAAAGGAATTGGTTCCTTGTTGGTTCGCGCGAGTGAATTGTTATCAAAACAGAAAAAATACAAGGAAATTGTCTTGAAGGCTAGGGCAAAGGCGGTTCCTTTTTACAATGGGTTGGAGTACATAAAAAGAGGGAAAGCATTTACAGAAGTTTCCTTGAAGCATTATAAAATGTATAAAAAGCTAAAATGAGTTATGTATCTATTTGATAATGCTCATAAGCGAAAAGTAATATGAAGGCACTAATCATAGATGATGAAGAAGAGAGTAGGAATTTGCTTGAAAAATCTATTGCAACTTATTGCAAGGATATAAAGCTTGTTGGTATGGCTTGTTCTGGGGAGGAAGCCCATAAACTTATTTTGCAACAAAATCCAGATTTGATTTTTCTAGATATCGAAATGCCGAATGGGAGTGGTTTTGATTTGTTGAAGAAGTTCAAGAATATATCGTTCGAGGTTATTTTTGTTACAGGGTTTGACCGGTATGCTTTAAATGCCATTAAGTTTAATTGCCTTGATTTCCTGTTGAAGCCATTGAACATAGATGAGCTGATAGAAGCTGTAGAGAAGGCTCGCGTACAGGTTGAAAACAAAGATTTGAAAAAAAGAATCAATAATCTGCTGGCCAACCTGAAGCAACCTGCCGCTACGAACAAAATTGCATTACCCACTGTGGAGGGAATTGAGTTCCTTCCGGTTAACTCCATTATTCGTCTTGAGGCCGATGGTGCGTGTACTTGGATTTATGCAGAAGGAAAAAAGAAGATTCTGTCTTCCAAAATATTAAAAGAGTTCGAGCAATTGCTGGATGGGTTTTCCTTTTTCCGAACGCATCGTGCCCACATTATTAATCTTGAGTTTGTTCATAAATTTATCAAAACCGAGGGAGGGTATCTCATCATGTCAGATGATACTATTGTCCCTGTATCTCGTAGAAATCGGGAAGCTTTATTGGGAAAACTATTACAGTAATCACCCTATCTCTCAAAATAAATACTATACCGCTTATTATACAGAACATACCATTCATTTGTAAAAAGTATCCACTTATAATATCAAGCTATTTTATATCAACAATAGCATTTATATTGCGTAGGGTTTTAGTTGTGCAAACTAGAGGGATTATATATCTGAGCAGCTATATTTTTTCCACAATTAGACTATCCTAAAAGAGTATCTATTTTAGACTTATAATAAATATTGAAGAAGAATTTGATAATCCATTATTATCAAACGTATAAAAATTAGCATAACCGGGAGAACAAAGCTTTAGATTGGTTTAATGACAAACAAATTGAGTATTTTTAATAAGTCCATAATTTTGTGTAAATAGAGGTTGTTGTATGTGGCAATGGTAATTATGCTTGCGTTATATCTATACAATCTCTGTTTACCAACTCTTATGGTGGTGCAAAGAATTAATGTGAGGCCTCACCAGCTCCTGCCGGAATCCGAATTTCCTCTACCATACGTTGAACACTTTCCGGTGGCGGAGGTGTAAAGTTCGATACGATGAGGGAGATCATGAAATTAAGCAGCATACCCAAAGTGCCAATACCCTCAGGAGAAATGCCAAACCAGTATTGATCCGGAGTGCCACCTCCATATTTGAAGTAAATAATGTAAGCCCCTGTAAAAAGCAACCCTGTTATCATTCCAGAAACAGCTCCTTGCATATTCATCCTTTTATAAAATATACCCAATACAATGGCTGGGAAAAATGATGCTGCAGCGAGGCCAAAAGCCCAGGCCACAACCTGTGCAACGAAACCGGGCGGATTAATCCCAAAATATCCTGCGACGATAACAGCCAGCGCAATGGTACCACGAGCTGCTAATAATTCTTGCTTCTCCGTAATATCAGGTTTCAGCGATTTTTTTAATAAATCATGAGAAATAGAGGAGGCAATCACCAATAATAAACCTGCGGCAGTGGAAAGGGCGGCTGCCAATCCTCCCGCAACCACTAAGGCAATAACCCAAGCCGGTAAATTGGCAATTTCCGGATTGGCCAAGACTATAATATCCCGATCTACGGTAAGTTCACTACCTTTCCAGCCTTTAGGAGCGGCTACTGCTGAGACATAGGTCTTATTTTTATCATTGTAATATTGAATTTTACCATCCCCGTTTTTATCTTCAAATTTCAACAAACCGGTTTTCTCCCATTTGTTAAACCAGCCGGGCATGTCTGCATACTCCTTGTTGTTTACCGTGTCGATTAAATTCGTACGGGCAAAAGCTGCAATAGCGGGAGCCGTTGTATAAAGAATCGCGATAAAAATTAAGGCCCAACCAGCAGACCGCCGTGCATCCCGAACTTTAGGTACGGTGAAAAAACGAACGATAACATGCGGTAGCCCCGCTGTTCCTAACATTAGTGCTGCGGTTACAAAAAACAAATCGACTTTTCCTTTGTGCGCCGAGGTATATTCCGCAAAGCCCAAATCCTTAGAAACCTGATCGAGTTTGGTGAGCAAGTAGGTGCCATCTTCTAATGTGCCTCCTAGACCCAGTTGTGGAATAGGGTTGCCCACCATCAATACCGAAATAAAAATGGCCGGAACAAGGTAAGCAAAAATAAGGACACAGTACTGAGCCACTTGCGTGTAAGTAATTCCTTTCATCCCACCAAGCACAGCATAGAAAAATACAATCCCTACACCGATCATAATTCCGGTAGCAAAGTCAACTTCCAGAAATCGGGAAAAGGCAACACCGACCCCCTTCATTTGCCCGACGACATAGGTGAAAGATACAAAAAGTGCACATATTACTGCAACGAGCCTAGCGGTTTTAGAGTAATACCGTTCTCCAATAAAATCCGGAACCGTAAATTGACCAAACTTCCTCAGATAAGGAGCCAGTAATAATGCTAACAATACGTATCCTCCCGTCCAACCGAGTAAATACTGTGCCCCCTGATAACCCATGAAAGAAATCAGGCCGGCCATAGAAAGAAAAGAAGCGGCAGACATCCAGTCTGCAGCAGTAGCCATCCCGTTTAGTACT
>JAHDGC010000501.1:4659-5896 GCA_020627865.1 Saprospiraceae bacterium
ACCACCTCCCGCGACATAAAACTCAGAGGTCGATCCAGCTCTTGCCCAAATAGCAACAGCAATATATAGTGCAAAGGTCAAACCAACGATGACAAAAGTCCAAGTTTGAACATCCATATGTTTTTGATTTTAATATTTTTTAATTTGTACTCAATGCTTTACTTCCATCTTCTACTTGAGAGTTACAACAATCCTCCAGCTTCACCACTGCTGAGTCTGACCTCTGTCAATGAGCATTGCGAATGGCCTCTCCTCTAACAATGAGTGAAACGAATGATCTCAACTCAATCTTCTGAAACGCCATACTCCTTATCCAGCTTATTCATCTTGTTCACATAAATGAAAATAATAAGCACAAAAACATAGATCGCACCTTGTTGGGCAAACCAGAACCCCAGCTTGTATCCCCCGATTTGAAAATTGTTCAAAGCATCTACGAATAGAATACCACAGCCATAGGATACGAGAAACCAAACGGCCAATAAAATACCCAGTAGCTTCAGGTTTTTTTGCCAGTACTCTTGCAGGTTTTTTCCAGACATTGTTTTGATTTTTTATGTAAAATGTATGTTTGTTTGTAATCAAGACCTTGTAACTCCAATAAGCCCAATGCAATCTGTTACAGTCAGAAATTTTTGAACTTATTAATAGGTATTCTTTGTGCGAGATACCAATCTTTTGCCGAATATAGCGCATTATTTTGTGATTGCATAATGTTGAGGCATTGTGAATTGGGTTAGTTTAGTATCAGTAAGAGACTTGCTGGTTTATGTCAGATATGTTTCGGTCTATGTCAAATACCAATATGACCTATGTCGAAAGGTAGTTGACCCTATGCCGGAGATATTCCGACCTTACATCAAAGGCCGTTCTGGTCTATCTCAAACACGAGTCTAGCCCATGTTCAATACGGGGCCAGTTCATGTTGAATACCAACCCAACCTATGTGGAACACTAGCTAAATCCACTTTGAATATTAACCCTGCCCATGCTAGAGGTGACCATTGTTTGCATCAGCCTAGAAAATCAGCCTTTCAGGCATCGAATTGGGGAGATAAAGTATCCTAGAAGTGAATATGTAGTTCTAAAACCCTGTTTTATTGGTTTTAGGCAAATTAAAATAATAAATTACCCATGTTGACGTCATGATACTGCGCCTGCCTGCGTGAACTTGTCAGGCAGGTTAAAAAGCCCTGTTTGGCAGGTGCCAACCAGACAAGCTCGCCGATGCCCTGCA
>JAHDGC010000502.1 GCA_020627865.1 Saprospiraceae bacterium
CCAATAAGTTTTGCGACGTCCCTTTTTTATTGGGCATTACTATGAGAAAATACCCAATTTGAAAAATTTATTAAAATAAAAAATACGATGAAAATAATCATTCCCATGGCAGGGCGTGGCTCAAGACTTAGGCCACACACGCTCACGGTTCCCAAACCACTGGTGCCTGTTGCCGGAAAACCCATTGTACAACGTTTAGTAGAGGATTTGGCCAAATCATATCCTGGTGAAGTGGATGAGATTGCCTTTATCATTGGTGATTTTGGAGATGGTGTCAAGGAGGAACTGATTGCTATTGCGGAGGGCTTGGGAGCAAAAGGATCGGTATATACCCAAGATGAACCATTAGGAACCGCACATGCGATTTTGTGTGCCAAAGAAAGTTTATCTGGAAATTGTATCGTTGCCTTTGCGGATACCCTATTCAAGGCCGATTTCAGTTTTGATACCAACAATGATGGCGTAATTTGGGTGCAAAAAGTGGAAGATCCCTCTGCTTTTGGTGTCGTTAAGGTCAATGAAGAGAATGTCATCACGGATTTTGTCGAAAAATCTCCGGTTTTTGTTTCCGATATGGCTATTGTGGGCATTTACTACTTCAAAGATGGTGACAACCTGCGCAATGAACTACAATATTTATTGGATAATGATATAAAAGACAAGGGGGAATTCCAGTTGACTAGTGCTTTGGAGAATATGAAGCGCAAAGGGCTGAAATTTAAGCCGGGAACCATCGAAGAATGGTTGGATTGTGGGAATAAAGATGCTGTTGTTTATACCAATCAGCGGATTCTAGAGTTCAAAAATGGTACAAAAACCATTGCAGATTCTGTAAAAGTGGAGAATTCTGTGGTGATTGAGCCTTGTTTTATTGGCGAAAATGCTATAATTCGCAACTCTGTGGTAGGGCCGCACGTTTCTATAGGAAACAATTCTGTCGTAGTCAATTCCGTTATTAATAATAGCGTCATTCAGAATGATTCCAGTGTGAAGGAAGCGACTTTGACCAATTCCATGATCGGGAATAAGGTTGAATATGACGGGAAAATGTCAGAAATTAGTATTGGCGATTACTCAAAGTTTTCATTATGAACAGTAGTATTTTTAAATTCTTTGTCTTGTTATTAACCCAAATATTATGGCTTGGGGAATCCGTTGCGCAATCTGGCCGGCCTACGGAACGGGAAATTAATACCCAAAAAGTTTTTATAGAAGCTAATCGGGAAAAATTGCTGGGCAAATATGAAAATGCTGCCGTTTTATATAAAGAAGTCTTAAAAAGAGACCGTAACAATGATGCTGCGGCTTATGAGCTGGCACGTTTGTACGATGTGTTGGAAAAAAATGAAAAGGCATTACAAACCATCCAGATGGCGGTGGCATTGGATGAAAAAAACCAGTGGTATCAGATGTTTTTGGCGGATATTTATGGTAAGATGAACAAGCATGAAAAAGCCGCAGGAATCTATGGGGAGTTGGTGTCTAAATATCCGACCAATGATTACTTTTATGTCAAGCAAGCCTATTCGCTGGTGAAAGGGAAAGAGGCTTCGAAGGCGATTAAAGTTTATGACAACATGGAGAAAAAGTTTGGGATTGCGGAAGATATTGTTGGTAAAAAATACCGGCTTTATATGGGGATGGGGAATAAGAAAAAGGCAGAGGCGGAGTTGGTTAAATTGGTAAATGCTTATCCTTATAGCACCAGTGTCCGGCATCAACTGGCGGATTTTTATCTAACAGAAGGAAAAGATGCGGAAGCCCTGAAGGTTTATAAAGAAATCCTTGAAATTAACCCGGATGATGCAGATGCCAATATCGTGGTGGCCGGAAACAACAAGGGCAACAGCAGCGATTTGGTTTACCTGAATTCTTTGAAGAAGATATTCGCCAATCCGGAGTTGAATATTGATGCCAAGGTGAAGGAATTGTTCCCGTTTATTCAAAAAATGGAAAATTCGAAAGATGAGCAAATGAAGGCACAGGCCTTGGTATTGGCCGAATCCTTGACGAATGCGCACCCCGAGGATGCGAAGTCTTATGCCGTTTATGGAGACATGTTGTACCATTCTGGCAAGACTGCAGAAGCCCGGAAAGTATATGAAAAAACATTGGCATTGCCCAACAATGTCTTTTCCGTGCATGAACAACTCATGTATCTCTATGCCGAGCAAAATGATATGGATCAGTTACTGGATTTTTCTGAAAATGCTATGGATCTTTATCCCAATAAGGCAAAGGTTTATTATTTTCATGGTGTGGCCAATAGCCAAAAAAGAAATTACAAGGACGCTTTGGGTTCCTTTGAGCAGGCCTTGATGATGTGCGGAAAGGATCAAGTGTTGAAATATGATGTGATGAGCCGGCTTGGAGTGGTGTATAGCGAGTTGGGGAAAATGGAAAAAGCGGGCAAAACCTTGAAGGATGCTTCGGCCTTAAATCCAGATCATCCTACTTATTATTTCCAATATGCGAATGCTTGGCTTTCTTACAAAAGTGAGGATTACGATGAGGCGAAAACATGGTTAGACAAGGCCTTGAAAAATGGGGGCGATGATGATGCGGATGTTTTGGAGGCCTACGGTGATTTGTTGTTTCAAACCAATAAGGTAGAGGAAGCGATAACGTATTGGACGAAGGCAAAGCATAATGGTTCTAATTCTGCTTTGTTGGATAAAAAAATTGCGAATCGGCGGTTGTAGGAGACGACAGACCTTCGGTCATGTCATCGCAAGCTGGGGTGTTTATAAATAATTTTTCTATTCTTACGTTCCAGCCATTTTATGACTGGCAATGATATGTCGTTCCTATGGAACTCGCATTCATTAGATTGTATAACTTTCAATGATAAAACATCTTCTTAAATTCCTTCCTTTATTGGTTTTATGTTTCCTATTGGCATCCTGCCATGCTGGAAAAAAAGCCGGAGCAACCAAACTCCGAAAGCGATCCGCAAAATACTTGCTCAAAAAGCTGGATGGTGACCAAAAGAATCTGGAATGGTTTTCGGCAAAAGCAAAAATTAACTATGAGGATCAAAACTACAGGGAAAACTTTTCTGCCAATATCCGAATGCGCAAAGACAGCATCATCTGGATGAACTTGAAGAAAGTGGGGATTGAGGGAGCCAGAATCCAAATTACACCAGATTCCTTTTTTATGGTAAACCGCTTGGATAAGAACTATCTCAAGGCGGCTTTGCATGATTTGCCCTATATGTTTTCCTTACCGGCTCGTTTCCGAGATGCCGATATTTTTCAATTGTTACAGGACGTTTTGTGGGGAAATCCCGTTTTTTTTATAGACAAATCTGATTTGGAAAGCCAAACTCAAGGGGTAAACTATGTCCTTTCCGGAGCTGATGAAGACTTTACGGCAAAATATCACCTTGATGGGCTGGATTTTTTGCTGAAAAGCATAATTGCCAAAGATAAATTGGGCTTGCAGGGAATTAGCATAGATTTTGATTCTTATAATATTATTAATGACTATAATTTTCCGTACTTTCGCTTGCTGAATTTTGAAAATGAGCGAACCGGTGCGGTTTCCATAGCCCTAAAATTATCAAAAGTAAATATCAATACTGCAAAGACCATTAAATTTGAGATTCCTGCCCATTATACCCGTCTTGACTAAAAAATGGCTGTGCTTGGTTGCAGCGGTTTTACTCTGTCTAACGGCTTTTGCTCAACAAAAGAAGGAATTGGAAGAAAGGCGCAAACGGTTGATGCAGGAGATAGAGTTGACGAGTTCCTTGCTCAACGAAACTACGCGGAATCGCGCCGCTACTTATGATCTTTATGTAACCCTCCAGAATCAGATTGTTAAGCGGAAACAGCTTGTCCTTACCTTAAGAAAAGAAATCCAATACACCGCCGAAAATATTGAACGAACCCAGGAGGTTATTGCTGCCCTTGAAAGTGATACGGAACAGCTCAAGGAAGAGTATGCAGAGATGGCAAGGAGAGCCTATCGTTTTAAACTCAGTAACAATCATTTATTTTTCCTTTTCTCTGCCGATGATTTTAACGATGCCTTTCAGAGATGGCGTTACCTGAAACAGTATGATGAATATCGGAAAAAGCAGGCACACCTCATCATGGAAACTCAAAAAACACTAGAGCAAAAAATTGAAAATCTGGAATTGCGCAAAGCAGAAAAAGAAACGTTATTATCTTCGGAGGTTCAACAACATCGTCTTCTGAATAAAGAACTTGAAGACAAAAATAAAATCCTACAAGCGCTCCGTTCCGATGAAAAACGCTTGAAAAAAGACCTTGCCACACAGGAAAAGGATCGGAGACGGTTGGATGATTCCATCAAAGATATTATTCGTTCGGAGGTTGCTGTTAAGAAAAAAAAGGAACCCATTACGGTGGAGATTATCAATAGTGAAAGTGGGAAAGATGCTACCCGACTTTTCCAGAGTCAGCGGGGGAAATTGCCTTGGCCGGTGAGTAAGGGGGTGATTACGAGAAGGTTTGGGAAGCAGGCGCATCCTACGCTTAAAAAAATTGAAATCAGTAACAATGGTATTGACATCCGTACCGATAGGATGGCGGAGGTGAGGGCTGTTTTTGAGGGGAAAGTTGTTGGGCTGACTTTCGTTCCGGGTTACAATAACATGCTTATTATTCAGCATGGGGATTATTACTCGGTTTATTCCAATTTGGATGAGGTTTTTGTGGATAAAGGGGATAAGGTGGATGCTAAACAGGCGCTCGGGAAACTGAGTGTGAATAGTAAAAGTAATGTTTCGGAATTGCATTTTGAGGTTTGGCGGGAGAAGACGCGGTTGAATCCGGCGGATTGGGTGCGGCGGTGATGGGTTAATGTAGATGCCGGATCGCTTCGCTGTCAGATGTCAGACGCTGCACTGCCTTATTTCAGGCTGTTCTGCCAAAACAAAGAACGGTTTCCCGTACTCAGTAGAACAATCTGTCCCCAAGTTCCCGATCTGTCGCGTCTGATTTCTGAGAGTGTAGCGATCTGAAAATAAGCGAAGCGAATGATCTAAATGGTTCTGAGTAAAAATGTCCTTTATTTAAACTTGGCTAGTTATCTTTGGGATCTTTGAACGATTTCTTGGTTAGAGAACAGACAAACCCTATGGGATATGATCTTGAATATATAGCCTTATTCCAAAGCAAAATACTGGAATGGTTTCAGGAAAACAGGCGGGATTTCCCTTGGCGAAGGGTGGATGCTTCTAATTATGAACTGATTATTTCAGAAGTATTGCTCCAAAGAACGAAGGCGGAATATGTGGCTAATTTCTATCCTACTTTCATGGCAAAATATCCGGATTGGGAAACACTGGGTGCTGCTACCGAAGCGAGTTTAATTGCTATTTTAAGTGCTATAGGACTCCAAAACCAAAAGGGGAAACAGCTTTACGCCTTGGCACAAGAGATGAAAGAACGGAAAGGGATATTGCCCACAGAAAAAAATGTGGTGATGGAAATGCCCCTGATGGGAATGTATACCGCGAATGCCTTTGAGCTTTTGATTTTAAAAACGCCATCACCCTTGCTCGATGTGAATATGTCGAGGTTGTTGGGGCGGATTTTTGATAAAAGGGGCAAGGTGAGCCTTAGGCATGATCGGGTTTTGCAGGAATTGTCGGGATTGGTTGTAGACCATGATCGTTCTAAGGAAATTAATTGGGCGATTCTGGATTATGCGGCATTGATCTGTAAGGCGCATAAGCCGAAATGTCATGATTGTATTTTTCGGGAGGATTGTATTTATTTTTTACGGGAGATTGGGGAGATGTAAGCTTGCTTGGGGGTGATTTGTTGGTACGCATTTTCTTGGCTACTGATTTCTAAATACGCTGTAATCTAAATTTATTTAAATAATTTTTTTCTCTGCAAACGTTCCAGACACTT
>JAHDGC010000503.1 GCA_020627865.1 Saprospiraceae bacterium
AAAACAAAACCAATGTTCAGAAAAGTACAAAAATCACAAACCCTTGCCATAAACACACAATCCAAAAATTTAATTGCCCAAGGCAAGGATGTTATAAAATTTGGATTTGGACAATCTCCTTTTCTGCCTCCAGATCGAGTCATGGAAGCACTAAAGTCTGCTGCACATCGCAAGGAATACTCTTCCGTACAAGGAGAACTTGCCTTAAGAAATCGCATCGCCAATTTTCATAAAGCACACAATGGCCTATCCGTTTTACCGGAAAATATCTTCTTAGCGCCAGGGTCCAAAATATTGCTCTTTAATATCCTAATGGCTTTCGAGAAGGCAGATGTTTTTATCCCCATGCCATCTTGGGTTTCTTATGCACCACAGGCCAAACTTGCTGGGCATCACATTATCAAGTTACCAACAAGTTTTCAACAACGGTGGAGAATCAACTCCGATACCTTGAAGCAAGCTGCTAAACAGAAATTGCATGAGGCTACTATTTTGATCTTGAACTATCCCGGCAATCCGGACGGGCTGACTTATAGCGAAACGGAATTAAAAGAAATTGCAGTACAAGCCCGTGCCCAAAATATATATGTTATTGCTGACGAGATTTATGGTTTACTCGACTTCGAACAAAACCATAAATCACTAGCCAACTATTATCCAGAAAAGACAATCACAACCACAGGCTTATCCAAATGGTGTGGTGCAGGGGGCTGGCGTTTTGGAGCCGCTTTTTTACCAAACGAAGTGGACGCAAATTTCAAAAATGCTTTGATTGGAATCGGTTCCGAAACATATTCCTGTGCGCCGGTTCCTGTACAAGTTGCCGCAATGGAAGCCTACAGGAGTTTCGAGGAAATCAAACCTTATCTGGAATGGCAAATCAACATGCTCGCTCCGATAGGGAATTACTGTACCAAGCAACTCAATGAAGCCGGGATTCCTGTACATACTCCACAAGGAGGATTTTACCTTTTCCTAGACTTCTCTGACCATGCAGCAAAACTCCACACAATAGGTATAAAAACGGCTAACGATTTATGTCAAAAACTCTTGGAAGATAGCGGAGTAGCCATGCTTCCCGCGAATGCATTCGGGTTTGCGGAAGATTACTTAGCCACAAGATTAGCTTTTGTTGATTTTACCCCTCCTCAAAATGGCCATCCATTTAGTATGGTGCAAGATTGTCCCAATATTGTAACAGGCATAGATAAAATTGTAGCTTGGTTTAATCCATAAGGGTTACAGAAAATTTTTCGTTTATAGCATTCCATACCTCACAACTTATCCAAAACCGTAGATACGCGATGCATCGCGTATCTACGGTTTTGGAATGAATATCCGAAAAGGAGTTTTTTTTTATAAAAAAATTTATCCAGACATAGGGGTATTTAAAAACTGAATGCGTCTACCCTATAGAAACTACTGATAAGATAAAATGACGGAACATAAAACATACGATAACATTGCAAAATGGCTCTCCGGAAATATGACTCCAGAAGAAGAGCGGCTTTTTCGAAGTTGGCTGCATGAAAACCCAGCACACCAAGACCTGATGGAGGAAATGAAAGCAATCTGGACGAAAGCGATATCGGAAGATCAAGTTACTTTTGAAAAAGAAATAGCGTGGCATACTATTACCAAAAAAATAGAGCCTAATTACGGAAAAGAGCAAGTAAAAATAAAGCCGCTAAATTCATTTGGGATGCAGCTTTTGAAAATTGCTGCTGTCTTTATACTATGTATAGCTGTATCTTTCTGGATATTCAAGCCTTCCTCTGGCTTAGTACCAGCAGAAACAACCATCGTAAACCTAACAGACCTTCCCAAAGAATATCTATTGCCAGATGGCAGTAAAATCTGGTTGAATAAAAATACACGGCTTAGCTACGAAAAAAGTTTCAAAAAGCGATTCGTCAACCTAGAAGGAGAGGCTTTCTTTGAGGTAGCACCAGATGAAAAAAGACCTTTTGAAATTACAGCAGGCCATAGTCATACACGTGTTCTAGGAACCGCATTTAACCTAAGAGCTTATCCCGAAGAAGAACACATAGAGCTGGTCGTAATACATGGTAAAGTCGCTTTTTATCCTGTAGAAAAAACAGTACGTAAAGATTCCGCAATACTCGAAAAAGCAGAAGCCGTTTATTATGAAAAAAATACGGACAAACTCTTAAAAAAAAGAGACACTACCCAGAATGTACTCGCTTGGAAAACGGGAAAATTAGCGTTTAAAGCAAGGCCATTAAACGAAATCCTACAAGCACTGGAAAGAAACTATCCGATTAAATTTCAGCTAGAAGTTCCGGAGATGCAGCACTGCCTCGCAACCGTAGACTTTGAAAGAGAAACCCTAGGACAAATCGTAGGAATATTGGAATATATACTTTCCACACAAATAATACAACAAGATACTTACTACCTGATTACAGGTAAAGCATGCATAGAGAAAATGGAGGGGAATTGAAGCTTAACGCCGCCGATTTTTGAAAATTAAAATGCATTAGGATGAAAACATTTATCGTTAATATCTTACTTCTACTGATACCAATTTGTGGATTCTCTCAAATGGAAAATATTCACTTTGCCTATGAAGACATCAAACTGGGACAGGTTTTCAATGACTTACAGGAAAGATACGATGTACAATTTTCGTACAGCTCAAATTTCATCCCCATTGATAAAAAAGTATCTGCTCAAGTCAATGGCATCTCCTTGCCCGATGCACTTGACGAACTTTTCACAGAAACGCAAATCGTCTATAAAATCATAAAAGACAATAAAGTCTTGCTCAAGGTTGACCCCGACAAGTCTTTAAATTCTTTGCCTCTTCCAAGAGCAATTATTGCTGCTGGTAAACCTAGGAAAAAAACATTCAAAAAATCAAGAAAACAAAAAAAATTAGAAACAGAAAAAAAACTCAAGAGAAAGGCTCCTAAAATTGATGCCATCCATATCCCGAAACCAAAGGAAATAAAAACTTCTGGGAAACAGTGCATCCCTACATTTGAACTGGAAAGGTTAACACGGATGGATTCCAGTATGCACAAACGGGAAATGACACAACTTTCCATCTTACCCAATATCAGTACCAACTCCAATGATGCTTATGCAACTACCCATAAAGTCTCCGCCAACATTTTCCTAGGGATCAACGGTGGCGTCAGTGGTGTAGAAATTGGCGGTATCGGGAACATTGTCATCAAGGATGTAAAAGGCTTCCAGTTTGCGGGGGTTTTCAATCAGGTTAAGGGTAATGTGCAAGGCACACAGATTAGCGGAGGCATTAATTATAACAAGTTAAACACGAGAGGCATCCAAATCGCAGGATTAGCCAATGTTAACAGTCAAGCAAATGCGATCCAATCCGCCGGCTTGTTCAATTATGTTAGTGGACAATTTTCAGGTATCCAAATCGCAGGACTGGCCAACATTGTAAGAGGAAAAGCTACGGCATTGCAAATCGCCGGATTAAGCAACTTTAACCAGCATAATGCACAAACCCAAATCGCAGGCTTTCTAAATCGTGCACAATATGTTAAAAAGTCACAAATTTCAGGATTCCTAAACATTGCTAAAAAGATAGAAGGCAATCAAATAGGATTGGTTAACTATTGCAACTCTATTGACGGCTCCACTTACGGACTCATCAATATTGTAAAAAACGGATACAACGTAATTGAATTGTCAGGAAACTTAGTCTTAGAAAATGGCCTGGCCTTCAAGATGGGTTCTAAAGGGTTTTACAACATCTTTCAGGTAAATAAAAGCTACCGCAATGCATGGGGCTTGGGTTACGGCTTGGGAACAACTATTGATCTTCCTAAGCAATTGTCCAGCCATGCGGAAGTATTGCTTGTACATATTAATGAAAATACATTTTGGACAAAGCCGCTGAATTTGATGTTGCAAACACGTTACCATATAGATTATCGGCTGCATAAAAAATGGCATTTATTTTTCGGTCCAAATATCAGCTTGCTTACTTCAAAAATCAAAAATACAGAGGGAAATTTAATCGGCTCAACATTACCTGTTTATCATTTTATCAATAAGAACACAGATAACTTAAATATGAAAATGTGGGCTGGGTTTAATGCTGGGGTGCGGTATCGTTTATAAATTACAACAATAATAAAACATAGTTTTAAGATTGCTTTTTGATATAAAAACTCATCACTAAGCATGGCCATGCTTTGCCTAAAATTAAATAAAAAAATATCATGAAAAGAAATAATTTCACCATTACACTTCTAAGTCTGTCTTTAGGTCTTATCCTATTCGTAACATCTTGCCATATTAATGACGATGACGGTATTTTTAATTGTGAAAAAGGAAGTGGTGACATCATTCTCCAAGAAATACAAGTAGCCGACTTCACAGGGATCAATGCTGAAATATCTGCAACCATTTTCTTGTATGCTGGGGCAGAGCAACTGGTAGAAGTAGAAGGACAGGAAAATATTATCGAATTGCTAGAATTGGATGTACAGGATGGTATTTGGGATATTGAATTTGATCAATGTGTAAGAAGACACGAAGAGCTGATCTTCCATATCACCGTTCCTTACCTGAATTATTTGAAAACGTCCAGCTCGGCCAGCATGAACAGCGAAGATGATATTATTACGGACGAACTTTATCTGGAAGTTTGTGGCTCCGGAGATATGAATTTGGATGTTTTTGCCAATCACATTGATGGAAAAATTTCTGGCTCTGGGAAAGTTAGCCTTTCTGGAGAAACGGAAGAGCTGAAATTTAAAATCTCAGGTTCCGGAGACTTGAGGGCTTTTGACCTGACCAGCATTTTTGCCGATGTCAATATTTCCGGTTCGGGTGATATGGAGCTTACTGCACTAGAAGAACTATTTGTAAAAATTTCTGGAAGTGGAGATGTATATTACAAGGGATTTCCCATCATCGAGATAGAGGTAACCGGCTCCGGTAGTGTCGTCAATGAAAACTAGCTCGATACATTTCAAAACTCACACGCATAAAAGCCTCGCAATCTGACCGATTGGGAGGCTTTTAAATTAATTAATAAGGTTATCGTATATATTTTGAAATTTATCTTTGATTTTGTTTTACTCTTGCATCAAAAAGTAAGGTTAAAATTGTAATAATATACATAGAATACCAATGCAAGAAATAAAAAGAAAGCTATGAAAAACTTCGCTAGGCATGAACCTTTCTTTCCGGAATCTTCTATATGATCTGACATAATTTATGTTTGATACGTTGATTTTTAAAATATTTTGCAAAGAAAGTGAAAATTATAATAAGAGAAAAGTCTTTTGTTATTTTTGTCCATTATTTAGAAATGATATAATCTTAAAACTTGTTCAAACTCCCCAATAATGGCAAATACCTGCTACGAAAGAATCAGAAATACCACAAAACTCCCTATTCCAGAGCATTTTCACCGCATCCAGTGCATAGATATGCATACCGGAGGTGAACCCCTGCGCGTCATTACAGGTGGTTTTCCGCCCTTGAAAGGGAACAATATCCTCGAATATCGACAATATTGCAAGCAAAACTATGACCATTTACGCCGCGCCCTGATGCATGAGCCGCGTGGCCATGCTGACATGTATGGCTGTCTCCTACTGCCACCCAACGATGAAGAAGGGGACTTTGGCATACTCTTCATACATAATGAAGGCTACAGCACCATGTGTGGCCATGCCGTCATTGCCATCAGCAAACTGGCCGTTCTGATGGGCTGGATAGATAGCCATGAAGGGATAAATGAGGTAAAAATTGACGCGCCCTGTGGCAGAATCCGAGCTTTTGTAAGCGTAAAATCGGGAAAAGTTGAAAAAGTAAGCTTCCACTGTGTACCTTCCTTTGTGGTTGGCCTTGACCTGGAAGTTGCGGTTCCTTCCCTC
>JAHDGC010000504.1 GCA_020627865.1 Saprospiraceae bacterium
TTCAGGCAGGCCGATGGGACTCGTTTTTATAATTAATTTAAATTACACGGTATTAATTTTTGAATCTTTTGCCTTTCATTAAGGCGAAACTTCTTTCTCATAACACAAAAACGGCACCTCATTTCCGTGAAAAAAGCAGTGACCATCGGCTTTTGAGTAACCCAACAATTGATAAAGGTGATTAGAAATGGGGTTATCACGAAAACAGTCTAACCGAATGGCCCTGAAACCATGTGCACGGGCATAGTTTTCGGCAAAGCGACACAAATACTTCCCGATTCCTTTTCCCTGAAAATCAGGATGTACCGCCATTCTATGCACGACCAATATGGGTTCTTCTTGAATATGCCATGAAACCGCCTCATACTCCGGAGATTGTTTGTCATCCACAGTGACAGCCCCAACAAAAATATTATTATCTTTAATACAGAAAAGACTAGATGTTGCAATATCCCCGAGAACATGTTCTCTGGTAGGATAGCTATCATCCCATTGAAATATGGCATCATCTATCATCTTTTTCCTACAAGCATCGAATAACGAAAGAATACCTTCTGCATCCTTTTCTGCGGCCCTCACAATAGCCAAACTTGCCATAATCTATGTTTTTTATGGATCTTTAGCAAATTTAGTGAAAGCCTGAACCTTGATTAATCGGATTAACTTGATTAACTTGGTTTTTATCAGTCAATTTTCAATTGACCTTTACTTGCCACAGTATTTTGTCCAAGAACCTTTTTTTATTAGAAATGCTGCAAGTTATTTAAATATTGAAGATCTTAACAAGTATTTTTATAAAATTTCAATATTTTTGTAGTAAGTTCTGAATATAGAGCTGAGAATCGAATAAAAATCAAATAAAAATTAGATAAACTTATGTTTGATAAGAAATATACTCAATTTAGTAAGATCACCATTTTGGCCATTATTTGCCTTGCGGCGTTAAGCAGGTTGCTGCCCCACCCGCCGAATTTCACCCCAATTGGAGCCATTGCCCTGTTTGGTGCGGCGCATATTTCCAGAACGGTATTTGCCTTTCTGATCCCGTTTCTAGCCCTTTGGGTCAGTAATTTGTTTTTAAACAATGTCATTTATGCCCAGATGTATCCGGAATTTTACAGCGGGTTTGTCTGGTTTGGGGCAGGTTCCGAATGGATTTATCTTTCCTTTGCGGCCATTGTATTGCTAGGGATGTTTATGTTGAAAAAGGTAAGCGTACAAAGGCTATTGGCCGGGAGTTTGTTGGCTTCGGTGATATTCTTCCTGATTAGTAATTTTGGAACTTGGCTCACTGCCGGGATGTACCCGCCGAGTATGGAAGGGTTGATCGCTTGTTTTACGGCGGCCATTCCGTTTTTCTGGAATACCCTTGCAGGTGATTTATTCTTTACCGGTGTACTTTTCGGGAGCTTTTACCTTATTCATAATCGCTCGCATATTTTTACGGGGGAACATGCTTGAAAAAGAAACGGATAAAAATAGCAAGGACAAAACGACAATACCGTCAAATACCAATGAGGATTATTATATAGAAAATGGCTTATTGGTTTTTACGGCAAATTATCACTTGAAAAGGGGATTTTGTTGTGGTAGTGGATGCCGGCATTGTCCTTATTAATTTGATGATTCGTGGATACGCAATGCGTTGCGTATCCACGAATTGTTGTTAATATTTCACAAACTTCTCCACCAACAGTGAATCCTCATTCTTATCCAGTAGCCTTAAGGAATATACCCCTGGACTCAAACGACTCACATCAATATTGAAGTAGTTTTCCGTTAGCACAAAACTATACTCATTGATCAATCGACCATCCATTCCCACAATAACGAGGGTAACATCTTGCTGGTAATTATAATGGACATACAACTCGTCTCGAACAGGATTCGGGAAAACTTTTGTCAATTCATATAAATCAATTCCGCTACAATCCTGATCTATTCCATCATCCGCAGTTTCCGGTGCATCAGGATTTATAGAAGCATCATTATCATTGCAATCCGTACTATCGACAACATATCCTGATGGCGGATCAAACAAGCAAGTATCCAGCGGGTTGGCAACATCCCCGTAATTATCATTGTCCGCATCAAGATAGTAAGTATTTAGTGGCAAACCATCGTCTATTAAACCATTACAATTGTTATCAATACCATCACAAACTTCAATTGCATCCGGATTAATCTCAGCATCATTATCGACAAAGTCTAAAGCATTCGCAACATACCCTGTTGGTGGGTAACTGATACAAGTATCTACCGTGTTGGCTGCATCCCCATAGGTATCTGCATCAAAATCTAGGTAGTAAGTATTTAGGGGTAACCCATCATCTATTAAACCATTGCAGTCATTATCAATGCCATCACAGACTTCTGCAATGTCCGGATTGATTTCAGCATCATTATCATTGCAATCCAAGGTATTGGTAACATAACCGCCAGGAGGTGCGGCCAAACAAGTATCCAAGGTTGCATTTATATTCCCATAACCATCATTATCAAAATCTTGGTAATAAACCGTATAGGCCAAACCATCATTTAGCAAGCCATTGCAATTGTTATCAATATTGTCACAAATTTCTACGGCATCCGGATGTATACTGTTGTCATTATCATTACAATCTAATGCATTATCAACATATCCCGTAGGAGGAAAGGTAATACAAGTATCCAATGGGAAGTTTTCATCTCCAAAACTATCCATGTCCGTATCTAACCAATAAGTATAATAAGTCAAACCGTCATTAATCAGGCCATTGCAATCATTGTCTATAGCATCACAAATTTCTGTAGCATTAGGGTTCACCATATTATTCGCATCATTGCAATCATCCGCATTATCTACAAAACCAGCAGGTGGCATTGCGGCACAAGTATCTATAGCAACAGCAGCATCTCCAAAGCCATCCATGTCTGCATCCTGATAATAGGTGTAAATGGTCAGGCCATTGTTGAGTTCTCCATTACAATCATTATCTATACCATCACAAACTTCTGCTGCTCCGGGATTGATACTGGCATCCATATCGTTACAGTCTTCAAAATCAAAATAACCATCATTATCTTCATCCTTGAAGAAATAGCGTTCTGCATTGAAAAATGCATCCACCCCGACTTTTTCACCCATCAACCTACCAGGCATATCATCGGCCGGCGGATGAATCCCCCCCCAGATACGGGAAAGGCTACATTGGTCGGAGGCGTCTCGGTAGGTTGCCCATTGCAGAGTAAGATTCATAGTCGGGCCATCTTCGAAGACAAGGAACTCATTGGCTATGGCATCAAACTCTCCCATTCCGCCCGGGAAAAATGGATCGCCCGTGAGCAAAGTCATCATTTCCGCTGCGGCCCTAGAATAAGTTGAATGTCCAGATACATATCCTGCAAATGGTGGCGTCACGAAGGAAGGTCTTTGAAAAGGCCACCAGTTTTCACCCAAGATCCAGCCTACACCAGCCACATCCGTCTCTGGGGCACTAATATAATCTGGCCCTCTCCATGCATATAATTTTATCTTGCCGACATGCTCGTCGCCCACACCAGCCAGTGGATCTCCGACATCAACAATTTCGATATAACCCGGGATCAAAGGTATCCCTAGCGGATCATAATTGTCTAAAGCATTATCGGTACACTGCCCTCTTTCAACCATGCCCCGAATAGCTGATATGGGGCGAGGATAGTCATACCAGCCCTTACATCCCCAAGCCGTAATTGCTGCATCGTGCATGGTACCGCCCATCGTAAAATATGCTTTCACATCCCATTCCAGATCATTGAGAATTTCTCCTTCTCCTCGGAATCTCTTCTCAAACAAGGGATGGTCATTTACATAATTCAAAAGGGTAAACCAATGTCCAGGCGGTGTTTCAGAATCCGGACCATCAGCCCAAAACTCTGCCAGTACCCGCCCATAATCTGCACGGGGAACGACCTGCGGTTCATAAGGCATCCCAGTAACGGGATTCATCGTGTGACCAATCCCTGTATCTCCACCGTTTATCAGGTTATAAAAATTGGGTAACTCCTCAAAAGTCTCTGGGTAATATTGAACATTCCCTATAGATGCTGGTGAAATATCTATCATGACACCATCCGTCGGATCAAGATGTGAAGACCATACAGAAACCAGTGCAAAATTCCATTTATAGATTTCGTTCACGCTATCTGGAGCCGCGGGATCGAGCTGCGGTGGCATACCGGGATCATGATAAACCCAATAATCGAAGTTATCTCTATTATAAACATTTGCATCTTCCCCCCTCAGCGCAAATGGCCAGACCGTCCCCCACTCTGGACTTAGAAACTCTGGGGTATTAAAAGGTATTGGATTACCAGATTGGTCGATGAAAATATCCAAGGTTAGGGGTTGCCAACGGTTGGGATCTGCAAAATTGGGATTACCCGGCAAATCCGTTACCAATGGCGCATTAAAGGGTTCATAATAAAGGTTTTCATAAAAACCAGTTTCATTTGCCCCATCCTGCAAACCGTATTGAATAACATGATAAGCAATGTAGTTACCCAGTGCCGCAGGATTTCCAGAGGCATAATCCGTAGAGGTATCCGCTGTATTGTATCCCAACTGATTCATATACTGATTATACGTTTGTAAAAGAAAAAAAGCATTGGGGGAATATTGGAAACGATGCCGAAGCACGCGATAAGTCGCAAAACTAATGGCCTCTTCCCTTGCCGCCTCAATATCCGCCGGAACAGGCACGCCATCAAACGGACAAGTATAACCATTATTGGTTTCGCCAAGTAAATAAGGTTTGGCTACATCATCATAAGCCGCCCAAGCATCATACATGGCTACAGAAGTATGAAACAGGTTTCTGGCATGAACTGTTGGACGAGCAAAATCATTACGGATGGACTCCAAAAGGATTTCGTTCCATTCCCGTGCTACGGAGTGCTGGGCATTTACAGTTGAAAAACTTAAAACACCTACGATAAACAAGAAGAGTATTCTTAACATCATGGATTCTATTTTAAATAATAGTCGTTTGTTATTTGGAGTTTTGCTTTTGTTCCGCAAGCGGTGTAAAAGTGATTAAAAACACAAAAATAATGATTTCCTGTTGTTAAAAGGAACTAATTTATGGATAGAATATAGCCATAATATGACTTAAATCAAAAATTTAAGGTTCATTTCGCTAAAAGTATAAATTAAAGTCATGTAATTTTTTTTTAATTCGATGGAGATTATAATATTTGAAAGAAAACATTAGCTGAGTAAAATTATATATTAGCATTAAAACTATACCATCGCATCCCCTATATCTCCCGTGGGGTTCCCTACGCTCAAATTCCCTTTGTATTGGTTATAAAATGGAAAATTCATTCTGTTATACATTCAAAATACTCAAAAGAAAACACTAACTGAGTAAAAACATACATCAACATCAAAAATTCTTATAAGTTTCTGTAAGAAAATTTAGATTTGTGCTTTAACTTGTGCCTGCAAATGAATAGTGTACAACCTAGTATATCAATAGTTACTGTCGTCTATAATGGTGTAGATTTACTGGAGGGCACGATACTTAGTGTTATCCAGCAATCCTATCCGAATATAGAATACCTTGTTATTGATGGTGCCTCTACTGACGGCACCCTTGATATTATCCAAAAATTTGAATCTAAAATTTCCACATGGATCAGCGAACCGGATAAAGGGCTTTATGATGCTATGAATAAAGGTATCAAAATGGCTACAGGGGATTTTATCTGTTTTATGAACTGTGGAGACAAATTGTATGCCGATGATACCTTAAGTAAGGCTGTTCAAAATATGCCTGTTGAAACAGATGTCATTTATGGGGAAGTGATGCTATGAACAAAGAAAACATCTGGGCACCCGAAGTGAATTATCAGCGCAT
>JAHDGC010000505.1 GCA_020627865.1 Saprospiraceae bacterium
ATCCAACATCTGATGGTGCAAATCCGTCAACCAATCATATGCTGAAACCAAAGAATAATTATCTTTGAATAAAGAAATATGCGCATCTACTTTTTTATCCCAACCACCTTTCTGCATCATGCTGGAACGCTCGCCTATTTTTCGGAATGAGCCGAAGGCTACACTAAAATTGTCTTCTTCAAAAGGATCTGTGCTAATAAATTCTTTCCCATCCCTCGCATCAATTCTTGCAAATTCATAGTCCCCATGTAAATCTCCATTTGCATCTATACTTAATGAAGTAGTATCACTATTTTCACTTGAGAAGTTCTTTCTCAAATACTCGTACAAAAAATCAATACTGCATTTACCATGATTACACCCTTTCCTTACCCATTGTGCATAATTTTGCTGAAGTGCATAAGCCCTGTGCTCCCCCAACAAAGTCACCGAAATCATCTTCAAAACCGTAGACTTCCCTGCACCATTATCCCCGAGTAAAACATGCCATCCCGGCTCGTTATCAAAATCCATCGTAAAAGATACAATGGACTTGATATTTTCTATGGTTACACTTTTAATATACATATTCCTAATTTTCATTAAAACCTATCTCCACCTTACTTTTTTCTCCAAAGTTCCACATTTTCCATCAAAACCCCAAAAGATATTTTGATTTTTAATCTAAAGTAGTTAACTTGCGAATAATTAGCACAACAACTTTTTTTTCACATGATGGAATCACTTATTTTGAACAAGACTGAAATATCCGGACTAGTGGTGGAACGAACGGCCAAACGCATGAAACAGTGTTTCCAAAAAATGCTCAAGGATGCCGGAACTGATATTACCGTTGACCAATGGGTTATTATCCATGAATTGCATCGGAATAATACATTGAGCCAATTTGAAATCGCGAAACTTACGTTTAAAGATGCTCCTACCGTTACCCGTATCATTGATTTATTGTGTAAAAAAGGATTGACGAAAAGACAGGCGAATAAGGAAGATCGCAGGAAATTTGATATTATTCTTACCAAAAAGGGGACTCGGAAAATTGAGGAGGTACAGCCGATTGTGCAAGCGTTCAGGCAACAGGCTTGGGCGAATATTAGTGAAAGAAAAATGAATCAACTTGTGGAAACTTTGGATTTGGTTTTTAAGAATTTGGAGGAGTGAAAATCAGGGAAATTCTGCCATTGCATACCCTGCACCCTGAAAGGGATGCCTACGCGCAATTTCCAGCCTACTAAAGAGTCAGTCTAACATCTAAAAGTCTAACTTCTAATATCTAGCAAAATGCATTACTATAGTCTAGGAAAAATACCACAAAAAAGACATACACAATTCCGGAAACCCAATGGAGAGTTATACAGCGAACAATTGTTCTCTACCGAAGGGTTTAGTGACTTGTATTCTTTATTATACCATTGCAATCCGCCAACGCAAATCATTCAGGTAGGCGATCCTTATTCTATTGCGCCAAAGACAATCCATGATAAGCAGCTCAAGCATCGGAGTCTGAAAGGGTTTGCCGTCGCTCCGGAAGATGACTACCTCAAGAGTAGGAAACCCGTCTTGGTAAACAATGATTGCAAAATCGTACTGGCTGCTCCTCGCAAAAGCATGACGGAATATTTCTTCAAAAATGCAGATGCGGATGAAGTCATTTTTATCCATAATGGAACGGGGACACTTCGCACCATGTATGGGAATATTCCTTTTGAATATGGAGATTATCTTGTCGTTCCGAGGGGAACAATTTACCAACTTCAATTTGACGATGCAGACAACCGGCTATTTATTGTTGAGTCTGCCAGTCCAATTATTACCCCCAAGCGGTATCGCAACCAATTTGGTCAATTGATGGAACATTCTCCTTTTTGCGAAAGGGATATTCGCAAACCGAGCGAATTGGAAACCCACGATGAAAAAGGGGATTTCCTTTTGTACATCAAAAAACAGGATAACATTTATCCCTATCATTATCTCGCCCACCCTTTCGATGTGGTCGGTTGGGATGGCTATGTGTATCCTTATGCTTTTTCTATCCATAATTTTGAACCCATTACTGGAAGGGTACATCAACCACCTCCGGTACACCAAACTTTTGCCGCAAGGGGGTTTGTTATTTGCTCTTTTGTTCCAAGGTTATTTGATTATCATCCATTAGCCATTCCGGCTCCTTACAATCACAGTAATATTGATTCTGACGAAGTGTTGTATTACGTGGATGGAGATTTTATGAGTAGAAAACATGTTGAAAAAGGTATGATTACTTTGCATCCTGGCGGTATTCCGCATGGCCCGCATCCAGGCACGGTAGAAAAAAGTATTGGGGCAAAAGAAACGGGAGAACTTGCCGTCATGGTGGATACGTTTAAACCACTTTTGATGACAGAGCATGCCAAAGGGATTGAGGATCAAGATTATTTTTTGAGTTGGTTGAATGCGCATTAATTAAAGAATTTAAAACTTATAACATCATGGATACATTAATAGAAATGAAATCGCAACTCACGGAAGATACGTTTCCACTAAAAGGAACAGATCACATTGAGTTTTATGTTGGCAATGCCAAACAAGCTGCACACTTTTACCAAACTGCTTTCGGTTATCACCTAGTTGCCTATCGTGGGCCGGAGACCGGGAATCCAGCAACCTGCTCTTATGTTTTAAAACAAGACAAAATTCGTTTGGTATTAACGTCTTCACTTTTGCCGGATCATCCTGTTGCAGATCATGTCAAGCAACATGGAGACGGGGTAAAAGTGCTAGCTTTGTGGGTGGATGATGCAGAATATTCCTACAATACGGCTATTGAACGAGGAGCCGAAAGTGCACATCCTCTACAAGTTTTGAAAGATGACAATGGAGAAATTAAAATGGCTTCGATCAAAACTTATGGCAACACTATTCATACTTTTGTAGAACGCAAAAATTATAATGGTGCTTTTATGCCGGGTTTTGAAGCAAGGGAAAGTCTATGTCGTGTGCCTGATGTTGGATTACGGTATATTGATCACTGTGTTGGCAATGTGGAGTTGGGTAAGATGGACGAATGGGTGAAGTTTTATGAAGATGTGATGGGCTTCAAGTTGTTGGTTACTTTTGATGATAAGGATATTTCTACGAAGTATACAGCTTTGATGAGTAAGGTAGTTTCTAATGGAAATGGCTATGTTAAATTTCCAATCAATGAACCAGCTAAGGGATTGAAAAAATCTCAGATTGATGAATACTTAGAGTTTTACAAAGGTGCCGGTGTGCAACATATTGCTGTAGCCACAAATGACATTTTGAAGACAGTAGATCAGCTTCGTGCAAATGGTGTTGAGTTTCTTTATGTACCGGATAACTATTATGAAACGGTTGTGGAGCGGGTTGGCGATTTTGAGGAAGACATCAAGGAACTGAAACGACTCAACATTCTGATTGATCGGGATGAAGAGGGTTATTTGTTACAAATTTTCACCAAGCCGGTACAGGATCGCCCGACGGTTTTTTATGAAATAATCCAAAGAAAAGGTGCCAAGTCTTTTGGGAAAGGAAATTTCAAGGCGTTGTTTGAAGCGATTGAAAGAGAACAAGAGCGGAGAGGGACTTTGTAAGAGAAGCGAAACTTCAGTATAAATATTGATCTCAATTATAAGCAAAAAAATTGACCTCTAATTGGATTAGGGGTCATTTTTTATAATACTGTGGATGTAAATCTATTGGCAGGAATAAAAATTGCAATTGTAAAACTTTTAAATAGTTTTAATTGCAATACTACATGAAGTTTTACCTATTTATATTGGTGTTTTTTTTATTAAATCCAATAATAGCCCAAACAGATACCATAGCGCATAAGAAGTTGAAACTTACCGGAGATTTTCGATTTCGGATAGAACAAGACTGGAACTCTAGAAATCAGAATGGAATAAAAAGAGAGGATAGAAGCAGGCTGCGATATCGATTTAGATTTGGGTTGAATTATTCGATTGGCAAACACTCCTCTTTTGGAGGCAGGCTAAGAAGTGGCAACATTAATGACCAGCAGGGGCCTCATATAACATTAGGAGGGAACCAAGGAGAGTTTGAATTGGTCAGTATCGGCCTTGAAAAATTGTTTTATCAATATAAGCGTAAAAAAATTGAAGTTTGGATAGGGAAAAATTCAATTCCATTAATGAAGCTAAATGAGATTTTTTGGAATGACAATGTATTTCCAGAAGGCGTGGGCATAAAGTACAATGGAAGATTGAAAAAACAGAAATTGCTGGATGGCATATCATTTAGCACAGGCCACTTTGTCATTAAATCGAAAAACAAGAATTTTTGGAATGACAGTTACTTACAGATCGTCCAATTCAATACAAGTTTCAAGGAGCGGATAAAAATATTTCCAGGTTTTTACCATTTTAAAAGAATAGGGAACTATCCCGACAATAAGCATACATTTGAAATAGATTATTCAATATTCCACCTAGGAAGCCAAATCATAGTCGATAAAAAAAGAAAGATTAAAGTGGGCGTAGAGTTTTACAATAACTTTCAAAATTATTCAAGAATCGATTCCATCCCCGATGACTTAAAAAATGAGACCATAGGAATTGTTTTAAGTGCAGCATATGGCGGTATGAAAAACAAAGGTGATTGGCTATTTTATATTTCATATGCCAATATTCAAAAATATTCGATTGTAGACTATTTCGCACAAAATGATTGGAGCAGGTGGGATTATTCATCAGTAGGGGCAAGTGGTTCGAGAATTTCCAATTTTCATGGCGTTGAACTGAAAATTGGATATGCAATAAAGGAGAATTTTAATCTAAATCTGAGAACATATTTTGTAGAGCAATTGGTTAAGGTGGGCAGATTTAAAGAAAATGGAAGTCGGGCTAGATTGGATTTGAATATAGGATTCTAAATATGGCAAATTAAAATAATAAATTATGCGGGAACGGAGAAGGAATCTTGTAAGAGAAGCGAAAGTCAAGTATAAAATTGATTTAAATTATAAACAAAAAGTTGACCTCTAATTGGATTAGGGGTCATTTTTTTGTAATATTGTAGATGTAAACCCATTTACTATGAAAAAGAAAAAATCATTAATACGGTTCGATTGGGCAATGAAGAAATTGCTTAGGGATAAAGCAAATTTCGATGTTTTGGAAGGGTTCTTAAGTGAGTTACTTTCCGAAGATATCGTGATAAAAAAAATACTGGAAAGTGAAGGGAATAAAGAGGAGGAAAATGATAAACACAACCGAGTAGATATTTTTGTTGAAGACACGAAAGGAGAATTGTATCGAGGTTCAAAATAGTAAGGAATGGGATTATTTTCACAGAATCCTATATGGCACCTCAAAAGCAATTACAGAATACATTGGAGAAGGGGATGCTTATGGAAAAGTGAAGAAAGTAATATCTATAACGATTGCCTATTTTGATCTGGGACAGGGAAAAGACTATGTCTATCACGGAATTACTCAGTTCAAGGGAATCCATAAGGGAGATGTATTAAATTTAGCCGAAGTCCAAAAAAGGACTTATGAAGTTGAAGAAGCTTTTGAAATATATCCAGAATATTGGATAATCAAGGTGGACAAATTTGATGATGTGATCCAAGATAAACTGGATGAATGGATTTACTTTTTTAAAAATGGAGCATTACCGGAAAACTTCTCGGCAAAAGGTTTGAATGAGGCGAAAAAGAAGTTGGATGCAATGAATTTGACTGATGAAGAAAGGGCGACTTATAAGACTTATTTAAAACGATTGAGAGACATAGCAAGTGAACAGCACACCAAAATGATTGATGCTAAAGAGTTAATTGAACAAGGACTTGAACAAGGACTTGAGCAAGGACTTGAGCAAGGGCTTGAGCAAGGGCTTGAGCAAGGGCTTGAGCAAGG
>JAHDGC010000506.1 GCA_020627865.1 Saprospiraceae bacterium
ATAGCTCCATAGGAGCGGCACCATTTGTAACACACAATATCAAAGTATTAATAAGCCTGCCTGTTGCCACGCAGACAGGGTACAGCGCACCATCCCCGTAATGAAATTTTCCCCACTAAAGTGGGAGGTTTTAAACCTTATTTTGAGACCAATAAAACTCCCCAAAAACTTCACACAATTACTACAAACTCAAAACCCGCCTTCAGGAATACTTAAAAAACTTTAAGCCACCCTTTAAACTTTTGCTAAATCAACCTATCCAAACTAGATTAACCCAAGCCACTACCTACTAGAAGTAGGTGGGTTGGGTGATGACTAAAAGTCATATACTGAATAGAGACTAAGAACATATCCCTGTTTGCCTTTTCGCACCACAGATTCCCTAGATTAACACAGACCTGCCTGACTTGCGGTCACACAGGCAGGTTTTTTCACAGATTCCCTTGCACACATAAAATGAAATTTAGCCCACTAAAGTGGGAGGTTTTTAACCTTATTTTATGACCAATAAATTAAAAAACATTTTCATGAAAAGAACAGCACTAAGCATCCTATTTGCATTCAGTATTTTAATATTAAATGCACAACAAACCGTCGGCTTGTTTACGAACACTCCAGAATCCCTTGACGGCTATACCCTCTTTGCCCCAGCTCAAAATACAACAACTTACCTCATTAATAATTGTGGTGAAGTAGTACACTCTTGGATAAGCCTATATCGCCCCGGCCTGTCTGTTTACCTATTGGAAGATGGCAACTTACTCCGCACAGGGAGCACACAAGGCATGAACAGCACTGGACTTGTACAAATTCTAGATTGGGATAGTAACGTTTTATGGGAATATTCCGTCAACGATACACATGGCCGCCAGCACCATGATGTCGAGTTTTTGCCAAACGGCAATATCCTACTCATTGTAAATGATGAGTATACACAAGCAAATGTGGAAGCAGCGGGCGGCTCAACAGCGAATGCCATTATTGACGCCGAACAAATCGTAGAAATTCAGCCGGATCTCATCAATGGTGGCGGCACCGTTGTTTGGGAATGGAAAGCTTGGGATCACCTGATACAAGATACCGATCCCGCTAAACCCAATTATGGCCTTGTAGCGGATCACCCCGAACGAATTGATATTAACTTTTTGCCCGGCATCACGAATCCGGATTGGTTGCACTTCAATGCCGTTGATTATAATGCTACACTAGATCAAATTGTCATCAGTTGTCCTAGATTTAACGAAATCTGGATTATTGACCATTCTACAACCACTGCCGAGGCAGCAAGTTCCTCTGGCGGTCTTTCTGGCAAAGGAGGAGATTTGTTATACCGCTGGGGAAATCCTCAAGCCTATGGACAGGGCACGGCCAGCGATCAGCAATTATTTTTTCAACATAATCCAAACTGGATACCGGATGGCTATCCTGATGCGGGTAAAATTATCATTTATAATAATCGCCCAGGAGAGCTTGTTGGGCAAAATTATTCCGCTGTAAATATTATTCAACCACCTATTGATGGCAGTGGCACCTATATCTATGATGGCGGGGCTTATCAACCTGCCCTACCCGACTGGACTTATACAGCGAATCCACCAGTGTCCTTTTACTCTAGAATTATTTCCGGCGCGGAAAGATTGAAAAACGGCAATACGATTATTTGTGAAGGAACAGGCGGTCGTTTTTTTGAAGTTGATCCTGCTGGGAATACCGTGTGGGAATATGTCAGCCCAGTTGATCAAACAGGCGCTGTTGCCCAAGGGGCGATACCCGATAGAAGGAATGTATTCCGCGCCTCAAGATATGCTCCGGATTATCCCGGTTTGGCTGGGCGGGATCTTACGCCACAGGGTTATATCGAATCTGGTTCTACATTTAGTTGTACATTATATCCGGTAGAAGTTTGTGCGGCCAACATTAACATTAACAATATGATTACATCTGACACGACGATAGTGGCTGGTGTGAGTTTGAGCGCGGTGAGTGTGGTGCAGTCTCCCTCAGTGGTGACTTATCATGCAGGGGAATGTATTATGTTGAATGCGGGGTTTGAAGTGGTTATAGGTGCGGATTTTGAGGCTTCGATACAGGGGTGTGATCAATAAATTATTGCTATTCTAAAAAACGAAAAGGGTCTTCTGCTTCTAGAATGACCCTTTTCTCCATCGTCGAAAAACTACTTTTTTTGTTTTCTATCACTTATTTTTTGTTCAAGGCATCCAGAAACGCATGCCACTGGGGCATCAGGTTTCCAGAAACTAACGTATCTGGCAAGGGTATGTCGTTCCTACGGAACTCTCTATAAATTATTGTAAGCGAAACTTCACCGGCAAATTAAACATTACTTTTACTTTTTTTCCGCGTTGCATACCGGCATGCCATTGGGACATCAAATTTACGATGCGTAGGGCTTCCTTGCCACAGCCGCCTCCAATATCTCTCACGATTTCTGGGTGGGTCACGTTTCCTTTTTCATCAATAATAAAAGAGACGACTACCGTTCCTTCAATCCCGTTTTCTCTGGCAAGTGCTGGATACCTGACATGATTGTATATGAATTCCATCAACTGCTTTTGCGAACAAGCCTCTCGCTCTTTTCGTGTACTCAATGTTACACAATCCCCAAACCGAGGCATTTCTTCCACGACTTTCCAGACTTCTGGAATGTCTTCTTCCTTTTCTTCTGGCTCTACGACAGGTGGTTTTATGACAGGTTTAGGTCTTGCAGGTAAAGTAGGCTTTACAACTGGCTGCTTTACCTCCGACACAGGCATCTTCAAAGGAATTTTTTTAGGAACAGGTTCCTCCACAAATTCTGGGCTTTCCTCAACGGGCAACACTTCCTTTATCGTGGTTTCTGGCGGCGGCGGTAAAGGCTTTGGTTTTTCGTGTTGTGTTCTTACTACTTCAATCGTTTCTTCAATTATTGGTTTTTCATCAACATCAGCATATATATTGTTATCATAAGACGTATAATTGAATGCCATGATGGTAAAACTCAAGGATATGATGAGTCCAATTTTAAAATAGATGCTCCTGTTTTTCTCGAATGCTGAAAGTTTTAGCCTTTCCATAATTTTGATTTTATAGATTCAGAATTTATACAACAATAAATTCACAAAAATGCAGATCAAATTCTTTTATAAAAGAAGAGTGTTTATTAAGAAGATGCTGAAAGAAAGCATTTTGGTGTCTCGTTAGAAAGAACTTTTCTAATACACACAAACAGGGGGGAGACTTTCGTGCAGTTTCCCATTGTTTTCATTATATTAGTACTTTCATTTTGTCATACTCTCTAACTAATTAAAATGAAAGAAAAAGCAAACATAATGGAAGCCACTACCAACGACTATCAAACGGTAGCCGAGATATACAATGAACACATTAGGGCAGGTACAGCTACAATGGATGAGGCCATTAAAACAGCAGATGACATTGCGAAATGGGTCAACAAATTTCATGATCGAGAAAAGTTATTTGTCCTTAAGGAAAATGATGCAACCATCGGCTGGGGCATCATCAAGCGATATAGTGATCGGGAAGGCTACCGTTTTGCTTGCGAAACTGCGGTGTACCTCACCGCGAGTAAGGTGAGAAAAGGATATGGCACCATGATGAAAAAGCATTTGATTGAGGTTGGCAAACAATTACAATATAAACACCTGGTCGCTAAAATTTTTGCCCATAATAAAAGGAGTATCATTTAAAACCAGAAACTGGGGTATACGATTGTTGGAACCCAAAACCAGATAGGTTTCAGAGATGGAAATTGGGTAGATGTTGTTATTATGCAATATATAATAAATGGTTGATAATGATAAAAACTTTGCCTAACAAACAGATAATAATGGTACCGGTACTACGTACCTCAAAATCATTATAGATAATCTTTCTACAAATGGTATCGGTACTCCGTACCTAAAAGCTCTGTAAGAGCGGTACCATTTGTAAAAATCAAATCCCCCCCTTTTTACCAGAGGTACAGCGTACCAACACCATTATAGATTTAAATTTTATCCCGTATTACCAGATAAGTTGTTATTATGTAGATACAGGTGCGTAACATTAATAAGGTTGCCAATTTCGTGAGGGATATTTCCACTAAGATTATTATTACTCAGAAAAATACGAACCAGATTTGTAAGTGTTACCATAGATTCAGGAATATTCCCCACTAAATCATTAAAAGATAAATCCAAAGTTACAAGACTATTGAGGTTTCCAATACTCTCGGGAATGACACCGCCTATATCATTACCTGATAAATTGAGATATTCTAAACTTGATAAATCCCCTATGCTATTGGGAATAATCCCCACTAGATTATTTCCCAGCCGCGGCCCTTGTTGTGATGCACAATCCGCCGTGTCGCCATCTAGATCAAGACAAATTACACAGCCATCTCCATTCAATATTACCCCATACCAAGTATCCATCGGTTGCGTCAAGTCCCAAGTATTCGTCCAATTCGGCCCATTCGTAGCATTATACAAATCTACCAATGCTAGAGAATCCTGTATCTGGCAAGTTGACAACACTCCACAATCCACCAATGCATTGTTAAGATTCAACCGTCCCCCCACTTACCGTAATCCCATCCAATGCCGCAAGCGGATCAACCGTATTCAAAATACCCGTTTTAATTTCCAAATTTGTCTTATCCGCACACCGACTCCACAACAAGGCGCACGCACCCACCACATGCGGAGCCGCCATCGAGGTACCACTGATGCTGTTGTAGTTGTTGCCCGGAAAACAACTCCAAATATCTACACCCGGTGCCCCCAAATCTACGCTTGTCAAACCATGATGCGAAAAAGAAGCTTTGTTGTCAAACCGATCCGTTGCGGCAACGGCAATTACATTGTCGTTTTCATAAGATGCCGGATAGAAAGGAATCGCGTCATTATCACTGTACCAATTTCCTGCCGCCGCAACAAACAGGTGACTGTCGATACCATTTTGAATCGCATCATACAAGGCCTGCGAAAAAGCACCGCCGCCCCAACTGTTGTTGCTAATCGGCATCCCATTATTAATGGCATAATTAACCGCCTCAATAGCATCCATCGTGTTGCCGTTACCGCCATCGCTGAGGAATTTCAAGGCCGCCAGTTGCACCTCCCAACAAACGCCCGCCACACCGATGCCATTATTTCCTTTGGCACCAACCGTTCCCGCCACATGTGTTCCATGATAATGGCCATCATAAGGATTGTTGTCATTGTTCCTAAAATCCCAACCGACGAAATCATCAATGTAGCCATTGCCATCATTATCTATTCCGTCATCGTCACCGGGATGTTGGGTTCGTAATTGAATTGTTGTGCATAAAGGGTTTGGAGTCCCAGCAAGCATCCGAGGAATAAGAGAAGTGTGCTGTTTATTCGTTTTTTCATTGATTTTAAATTTAATGAGTGATAAGTTTTAAAAAGGGAACTATCTCAAATTATTACGCATAGGATTTTAACGGTACCGGTACTACGTACCTCTATTACTTTGTTCGTCTTTTATCATTATAAACGGAATCGGTTCTCTGAACCTCATACTTCCACAAAAAACCAAGTTTGATAGCTCCAGAGGAGCGGAACCATTTGTAGAAAAAGTTATTAATCATAATTTTAGGTGTGTAGCACCGGCTCCAAAGACAATTTGGGATACCTCCGAAAAAAGTTAGATCATTTGTTGATGTAAAATTATATATAATTATGATATGTTTCTATATTGCAAATCAATTCAAATCAGAAGAAATGAAGAAGCAACATTTAGTATAAATAGTTAAAAATCAATATATAATAGTCAAAAAATTAATTCTCAAATCAGTATTATGCTGCTACTTACCTTATTATCTAATTTATCAAAAACAGAAAAAAGCGGTT
>JAHDGC010000507.1 GCA_020627865.1 Saprospiraceae bacterium
CCTGCCTGGCGAGGCCACGCAGACAGGGCAAGGATATGCCGTCCCTACAGGACTCTTTTTATAACTTACTTTTGTTACACGGTATTTAAAATAAAACTAAAATCGATTCTCCATTACCCCATTCTCACTTGAGGTGCAGGCAATCAGGAAACCTCGCACCACTTCCGGCATAAGCCTAGACCAATGTAATAAACCTTTCTTCTGGAAGATGAACTATACTATTAAAAGACCTGAGGTTGAAACGATTCTTAGAAAAAACAAACTCCGTGACGGATGTATTTTGAACCAACCAAGATAATTCCAACATTTTTCCCGGGGATAAATCAAGCGCATAAGCCATCGCGGCAGCTACAGGGCCACCGGAAGTGAAAACTGCGATATTCTCCCCACCTTCAGAAGCCGCTCGCACGGTTGCGATACCATTATGCACACGTCTTGTAAAATCCTGCCAAGGTTCGTAAGCGGTTGTCAACTCTTCTAGCTCTTTATTCATCCACTGCCGAGTAATTTTTTGAAAAACCTTAAAATAGTTGCGGATATTGTCCTTTACATTTTGCGGTTTTTTATATTCGGCAAAAGCATCTTTTGATCCGTAGGTTTGCGCAACAACATGTCGCACAACCTCTGGCCCCTGATGTTCATCAAAAGCACCTAGGAAAGTATATTCCGGCCAATGCAAGTTCTTTTTCCGGAAGGCCAACGCAACGGCCTCTGCCGTTTGTCGATGCCGCTTTAAAGTACCGAGATAAACTTTATCGAAGCGAAAATTTTTCTCCGCCAAGTATGTCCCTAACATTTCGGCTTGCTGTAGCCCAAGATCGGAAAGTTGATCATAGTCCTCCTTTAAGAAGGATGCTTGTGCATGTCTTATGAAAAATATTTGTCCCAATTTTATTTTTTTCGTTCAAATCTGGGAGTCAATTTGAAGCTGACTCCCAGATTCCAGATTTGGGTAAAGCTACAACATTTCTCTTTCAAAACAATAGCAACTCTCCAACTTTTTAATAATCAAATTGCTATCTTTGCAACTATTCTCCAAATCAGATTTCTAGTACACAAAACCGCTATTACCCCATCAAAAATAAGACATGGATATCACAAAAATAAGAAAAGAAAGGGGCATTGAAATCAAGTTAATTCCAAATGATGAAAAGGGGGTGATTGATATAAAAAAAATCCCCGATCTACTGGATAAAAAAGTAAAACTGATTGCCATCACACATGTACCAACAAATGGTGGTGCTATCACTCCTGCCGAAGCTGTCGGGGAAATTGCTGTTGCCCATAACATTTTGTACTTGCTAGATGCCTGCCAATCGGTAGGACATTTGCCCATTGATGTCACCAAATTAAAATGTGATTTTCTGAACAGGGCGTCTGTACATTATTATAATACAGTGGAAGAAATTGATTATTTAGTCAAGGGGATTCAGGAATGTTAGAGCATTTATTTTTAATTTTCTACAAAAAATTGTATTTTTAACATTTTTAATTACATCTTTTTTAATGCGGCAATCTTTAACGGATAATCTTCACCATAAAATTCTGGGCAAAATCAGGAAGGCTCCTGCTTTTGATAACATCCACCCGAGGGAATATCAAAGCTTAAAAAAACATATCCGCTATGGTCTTCAGGAAATGGGAGAAGCCCAACTTTTAAAGTTGTATAGCCAAATTTTGTCTAAAAATATTCTGGGTTTACTGACCAGTAAAGATAAAACAGCATCAGATAAAAAAGTGGAAAAATTTTTGGAGCACCTGCTACATTTTGATAAGGCCAATAGTTTAAGTCCAGCATTAACTGCCTCCCTGATCAAAAACTTATTTTCCTCAGCCCAAACCACAACAAAAAAGAAAACGCCTGATGTGGAAAATGTTTCTACACGGGAAAAGATTCAACATAGCTGGAAGGAAGAACCTAGCCAGGTTAAACCTAGTAGGACAGAACCAAACGAATCCTACTTCGACATGGATTTCTACCGCTTCGGTTCCAATAATAAAAAACGGTTGAATCTGGATAAGTATCAGGTCAGATTATTGAATAAAGTTAATATTGGGTACAATTCTTTTACAGAAATTCAACAGTGTGCCGACGAATCAGCTTTATTGTATCTTTGGCTAATTGAAAAACTAAAAAGCTTATATGAAGAACATCAACTCAATTTTTATCAATATTTAAAAGAGCTGGATGATAAAGCCTACGATCAATTTCATATGGTCTATGATAGCAATTGGAATAGCTGGAGCACACCGCCTTCTAAAGAAATATACAAGGCCCTGTTGAAAATAGCCGAAAATGGCATCAGGGATGTTTATGGTCATAAAAGGAAGCTGGATACTGACAGGAGTTATTATCTTCTAAAACAAAATTTAAAATTAGTAACGGAGATCAAATTCAAGCATTTCTTTTCCGAAGGTTTGGAAAAAGTCAACCCACCTAATGAACAGACAACCATAGCATTGAATGCCATTAATATTGCCCGTTGGAGAGCAGAATTCAAGTTGATCAAAGCAGCAGGAAAAGAGCTTTCTTCACAAGATATGCACGCAAAAATTAAAAACTTACTCAAGTTCAATATTCGGAATAAAAATCTATCTGAAATCTATTTTGAAGTGGCCAAATTGTGGGTAGGAAAAAACAGTATAGAAGCTATCAGAGCCTATATCCATCACTACCAGCTTTCTATTGATAATGGATTGAAATCTCCAAAAACGTTTCCAAAGACTTCTCATAAAAAACTATTCAAGAAAGAAGAGCAACTCCAATCCTTTATTGCCCTGATAAATACATTAAGTCGTTTTAAGAACCCAGCGCCTGCCCTGCAAGCTGTTCCAGAAATTTTTGTCATAAAAAGAAAGGAGATTGTGTTGGATGAAAAATCAATTTCAAAAATCAATGCACATCATTCGGAGACTGTAGAGAAACTCAATGAAATTCTGGAAGAAACAGCAGTAGAACAAACTATGGTTCCAACAGAAAACACCCCTTCCATTTCTATCCCTCGTGACAAGTCAGAAGACAATCTAAAAGGCGAGCCGGAAAATATCCTTAAAGACGAGCCAGTAGACGAACCTACAATGGACCATGCACTCAGCACACTAGATGATTTATTTGGGGGTTCCTCTCCCATCGAAGATTTTTCTGACTTGAATTTAGAGCCATACCATCTGGAGTTGTTACAGCAATTGTTGGCCAATGGGAACTTTATCGCACATGAGGATATAACGGCACTTGCTCGGAAGCATCGTGTTTTTAAAGGAAGATTAATCAACCAATTAAATGAGAAATTTTATAGTATTGCCGAAGATAATTTAATAGAAGAAACACCTGAAGGGTATCAGTTAATTGACGATTATATTAAAGAAGCCAAATTGATTTTAGATCATGTCATTAAAAATTAAACCAAGAGAAACTACCGCTATTATAAACTCCCTTACCGGAGGGGTTGTTCCTAAGATCGGGATTCAACACATTACCGTAGGACGTAAAAAGGAAATTGATGCCTTGCTCAAGGCGCTTATGGAAGTGGAACGGGGGCATAGTATGATAAAGTTCTGGATTGGTGAATTCGGGAGTGGAAAAAGTTTTATGTTGCACTTGCTCAACACGGTTGCTATCAAAAGAAATTTTGTGGTTTCTAATGCAGATTTCACACCTGAAAAAAGATTGTATGCCAATGATCGCAAAGCAGTGGCTTTGTATACCAGCATCATTGATGGCTTATCTATACAGACCAAACCAGAAGGTGGTGCCCTTCCGATCTTGTTGGAAAAGTGGATTGAAAAAAGCCTCATGGAAACCGCAGAAAAACACGGACTCTCTCCGGATGAAATTCACCAAGCAGAAAATGAGATCCTGGTTCGGGAGGATATTATGCAGTCGGTAAACAAACTCAGTGCTGCCGGCGCATTTAATTTTGCAACGGTTATCATGAAGTACTATGAAGGTTTCGCCAAAGACGATCCCGTTTTGCAAAAAGATGCCCTGCGGTGGCTCAAGGGAGAATATACGACTAAAACGGAGGCAAGACAGGCACTTGGTGTTCGGGAAATTATTACAGACCTGAACTACTATGACATGCTGAAAAATTTTTGTAATTTTTTTGTTACAATCGGCTATAAAGGAT
The DNA here is from genome assembly GCA_020627865.1 of Saprospiraceae bacterium. Classification (GTDB taxonomy): domain Bacteria; phylum Bacteroidota; class Bacteroidia; order Chitinophagales; family Saprospiraceae; genus JAHDGC01. The sequence continues at coordinate 4,128 of JAHDGC010000507.1, forward strand.
TTATGATTAACCTAGATGAAGCCATCAATTTGTATAAAATTCCGCACAAGCAAGCTCGGGAAAAAAATTACGAGAAGATTCTTTCCATTTATAATGATTGTTTTCAGGGACAAATCCAACATCTTTTTTTCAACTTTGCCGGCACGGAACCTTTTCTAGAAAATGAAAGACGAGGGCTGTTTAGCTATAATGCTTTGAAAACAAGGTTGGAAGGCAACAGGTTTGAAACAGCAGAGTTACGCGATTTTTCCCAGCCTGTGATTAAGCTTTTACCACTGGATCACAATGAAGTGTTTGTATTGTTGCAAAAGTTGAAGTTGATTTTTGATTTAAATTACAAAGTGGAGATTGCTGTTTCTGATGGGGATATTAAAACCTTTATGGAGCATATGCTCAATCAGCCCGGAGCGGCAGAGTTCTTGACGCCTCGTGAGGTGATTCGTGATTTTTTGAATTTGTTGAATATTTTACGGCAGAATCCGGATTATGATAAGGAAAAATTAATGGCGTCTTTCACGGTGAAGCAGGGAGATGATTTGGATTTGAGTGGGTTGGTGGATGAGATTTGAGCGTAGAGATCGTTCGCTAACGCTCACTTTCAGAGTAGAGACCGCTGCGCTGTCAGCGGTCAGATGCAGATTCGGGAGGAGGATGTTTTTTCCTTGTAGGAGATGAGAGGACAGACACAGGGTTCGATAGGAATGTGTTTCCCTTTTGGGGTAAAAATATTATATTGATGAAAAATATCTTTTACTGTTTATGTATTATGACGGTACTCGCCCAGGCTTGCTCTTCTCCCTCGGAAAGACCTGAGGCATCTGTTGGACAAATTCACTGGTTTGAGAACTTTCCCTCTCGGTTGATTGATGATAGACCTGTGGCGGTTTGGTTGCCGGAAGATTATGATCCCCAAAAAAAGTATGCGGTGATTTATATGCATGATGGCAATATGTTGTTTGACAAAAATATTACTTGGAATAATGAGGAATGGATGGTGGATGAAGTTGTAGGAAAGTTGATCCAAGAACAAAAAATTAGACCTTGTATTGCCGTTGGAATTTATAACAATGGAAAGAAGCGACATGCTGAGTATTTTCCACAAAAACCATTTGAAGCATTGCCAAAATCAGTGCAGGATTCTTTGCTTTATCAGGCCAAAAGAAATCCAGAAACGCCACTTTTTGAAGGGCCGGTTTATGCTGACCTTTACCTGAAGTTTATCGTGGAGGAATTGAAGCCCATCATAGATCAAACTTTTTCGACTTATAAGGATCAAGCCAATACTTTTATCATGGGTTCTAGTATGGGTGGACTGATTTCCATGTATGCACTTTGTGAATATCCGGAAACATTTGGTGGAGCCGCTTGTATGTCTACACATTGGGTTGGCGCCTTGATTCCGGACAACAATCCGATTCCGGATGCCTTCATGAATTATTTGTCGGAACATCTGCCGACACCGGGGCATCATAAAATTTATTTTGATTATGGTACGGAAACGCTTGATGCTTTGTATGAGCCATTCCAGATGAGGGCAGACGAAGTTTTAAGAGCAAGGGGATATACGGCGAAGGACCATTTGACGCGGAAGTTCGTGGGGGATGCGCATTCGGAGGCGGCGTGGCAGAAGCGGTTGCATGTGCCGTTGGGGTTTCTTTTGGAATAGAGACCGTTCGCGTTTCACTCATTGCGAGAAGGATGCCGAAT
>JAHDGC010000508.1 GCA_020627865.1 Saprospiraceae bacterium
CTGCGTGGCCCTGTCTGCGTGACTTGTCAGGCAGGTTCCCAGGCAGGCTTGTCTGGAAACAAAATAAACTAGTCAATTTTGCGTACATTATTTATTTCCAGCTCCCAAAATACACTTAATCCTCTTTACAAGAATCCTCCTCGACCTTCCCTTGTCTAGGAGAAAAACAACCCAAGATATAGGCATGAAATACCGTTCCAGAATCCACGGAAAATCCCGGCAAAAGATCAATACTCATTCCCGCACTGTAGTCAATCCGAGTGGCTCCTGTAATAATTTCTGTTGAGCTAATATTATTCCGAACTTCAACCAGTATCGTATCATTATCCCGTACCGTACTGGAAACGATGTTTTCCTCACAAGTAATCCCGTCATCCTCTTCTGCCGGACCGATGCCCAACTGAGAAAGTCCGGAAAAAGTAGCCCGATAAACATAGCCTTCTCCAAACGTCGCGGTAGACGTCAAGTTAAATGCCCTCCCATCCGACAGCACTGGATTGGTCAAATCTCCTTCCGATTTTATCACTACTAAATCTGTAGGCACTCTTCCGGTGACAGCTTCCCAACCATCTATTTCCGCCGCGGTATAGTAAAGCGAAACATTATATAACCCCGCTGGGCTATCATGCGTTGGTGTTACCATAAAAGTTTTGGAAGCTATAAAATTCATAGGATCAGTATCCCAAGCTTGCTCCGCGCCTGTCCCTTCCCGATTGAGACTAACGGATGTACAACCATAATCAAAGTCTGTCAAATTCTCAATAGATAACATGATGTTTCCAGTCATAGGATCGTAATAATGAATCGTCTCATTAGGACCGAGATATTGCTCATCCGGAGTCGCAGTATTAACTGTAGTATGGATATGCTCAGCTTCCTTTCCAGCCGTAACTACGATATTATCAACAGCAGCCCCGTACAACCATTGCCCTGAATCCTTGTATTCAAAAGCGAGTATAACATTGTTATTCCCGGCAAAATCAGAGAGATCCACCGTATTGCTATCTACCCATGGTGTCCTATAAGAGCCGCCACTAAGCCCGGTACTGGTATTGCTTAAACCAAATACTGAACCCGACCACGTTGTACCACCATCCGTAGAGACCATGATATCACAAGACTCGCCGTTAATATTGGAAAAAGCATGCTCAAATGTCAGTGTTGCTACTGTCGCTGCACTCAAATCAAAAGCCCTTGAAATAAGCTTCGCACTAGATAGATCACAATTACAAGCATCATCATTGATATATGCAAACTTTGTAGCATTAGCATTTTCAATAGTCCAATATGAGCTGGAGGCACTTGTCGCATCCCCAACCATATAGCCTGTCGTTCCTGTCGTAACGGTCGAAAAACCATTCATCCCATTCTCAAAATCCTCTTGTAAAACAATTACAATAGACTCACTCGGTTCCCTATCATCATCCTCAATAATCAGGGTATGGCTTTGCCCCACTAGATCGACAAAAGCATTCCCTCCGTTGTTATTGATATCATAAGTAAGCGTAACGGATTCCTGCCGCTCAACCAAAGCATCATTGTATACCCGCACGGTTATGGCCTGCGTGAGATTGCTTGCACTCAACTCAAAGTTCATGGGAAAAAAAGAGTAATCCTTGTTGGCCACCCCAGTAGCTGTTCCACTTGCATCAATGGTAACCGCGACAGGTTGAGAAGGCACCCCATCCATGTTAACATATACGACATATTCATAATAACCCAAACAAGATGCTTCCGAATTCGCTTGATTTTCATTTACAAAATGAACTTCTGTATCAAAAGAAATAGCGGGAATCGAACAATCAAAGATGCTAATATTATCAATATACCAACCATCATTTCCGTTACAACCATCGGTGCCCATTTCCCAACGGAATTGAACATTTGAATTTGCTGCTACGCCAATAGTAGACAAATCCAAATGGCTTTCACTCCAAGAACCCGATAGTGTTCCCTCATCCGTACCGGAAAAGGCTACCTGCCCCTCCAAGGGATTATCATTACCGCTTGCAGCCGTTTTCATAACTGTATTGTAAGGATTGGTCGTAAAAGATGTTTCCGGGAGTAAAGTCCAAGCGCCACCATCCAAACTATACTTGATATTCCCTCCGTCCCATTGGAACTCTGTTGCAATATAGTGGTCAAAAGTCATCCGCACAGGATCAACAGCCGTTGACGGAATCTGAATAACGGGACTTTCCAGCCGGATAATTCCACTTTCCAAATGGTTGGCGCAATCCCCCCAAAGTGGATCTATCCCATAGGCAGCATGCCCCACCCGATTTCTAGGCAGCTCATCTTTCACAATCCAATCTCGATCAGTCCAAGAAAAAGCAAAGACCGGTTGCTGGCTAACCGTCCAATCTCCTAGACCATCTTCAAAATCTTCATAATAGATGGCATATACGGGTTCTGCACCAGCACATAAATCAGGCGCATCGGTAAGGATTGGCGTAAAATTACAAACATCTGGATTTACCCGTAATTCCGTAGCAAGGATCACTTTAGCGAGTTCTTCCAAATCTGCTGTCGTGATAATTTCTCCGGATGGCCCTGCTGGCATATCCGTAAAAGAAAGCCCTTCAAGGTTAAGCCCAACAAGGTCTGCACCGGCAGCTTCTAGTGCATCTGCAAAAACTGAAAAGTCGCTTGTCGCGGTAAGATAATTTTTCTGTACACGCCACCAGATGTGTGCAGCCTTGACAATACCGATCCCATTGATCGTTTGATTATTATACGTTCCACCATCCACTAACAATGCATAGGCATGATTCGGCACACCGGAATTAGAATGCACACCACCATGATCTGTAGTCGCACAATGATACTCCGAGTCCGTTACTTTACCCGGATCACCGAAGCAAGTCGGGGACCACATATCGCGGATCGCTCCATTAAAAGCTGTGGCATCTTCCCCCATTTTCCAGCGGGTAGATTCGCCACAATTATCCGTCGTCCGAATGGAGAGGTTTTCATCATCATCTTCATAGTTGTTAAGTAAATCTACGGTTTCTCCCCACACATCAGAATAAGATTCATTGAGGGCACCGGCTTGCCATTGATAGATCAGGTTACAGGTATGTTCCGTATACGCATGCCCCCATTCATGTGCCACAACATCATCGGTAGCAGTTCCTGTGCAATAGTTCGCGGTTGTGCCATTCCAAGTTGCATTCGGACAAGCAATGTGTGGATTATTGTTGATGGTTTTCATCTCCGCATCGGCGCCATCATAAGAAGCATAGCCAAACGCATTGTTTGCCAAATGATACATCTGCCCTGCAGCAACAAGTTCGTTTTGCTGCCATTGGTCAAGCGAACTGGGGAATGCATCTCCCTCCTGCCAAACTTGGGCATCGGTACTCCTTTCATATAACCGACGAGATAGCGCATGGCACATGGCCGAATATTGTTCTACAATTGTTCCCTTATGAGCATCTACAAAAAGAAACTCTCTGATCTCAGCATCATTTCTAAGCTCAATTTCATAAGCCAGATGAACCGGGCCATTCGTCCCCCTTGCCATCCCGGTATGATAAACACACAAATTATTTTTTCGTATTCTTAATGGAGCAGAAAAGGTTTGATATACTTCCCTCAAAGATTCCTGCGCAATTGCAGCAGCCTCCTCCGATGTAATAGTAGGATTAGGATTCACCGCTATCTCTGGAACAACAACAGTATTCACAGATCGAAGCCTTTCTTTTTTGTCAAAATGCAAAATTACCTTCCCATCAAAAACCGGAATATTATGGTAACGTTGCTGAAAAGTCAGGTGATGGAAACCAATTTTATCTTTTTGTGTTTTCATAAATTTCAATTCCTTCTTTGTGTTTTTAATTCCTAAAATATCACCGTAAGATTGCAGGAAATCGGTAGCTTTTTCTTGTAAAGAATGGCCACTTAATCGAAGTGGCTTCGTATGGAGCATCCTGATAAAATTCGGGGCAGCCGTTGCCCGATTAAGGCTAATGATAGCACCAGTTTCTTGTTGAAAATTCTTAAATCCTTCATTAGAAACAAGCTGTGCATTCAAACACGTAATCCCTCCTATCATAAATGCGAAAAATAATAAAATCTTATTCATCTTTGTTTTCGATTAATGATTCATATGAAATAAATTGTGGGGAACTTGTTTGGGAATAGAGAATAGGAAGCCTTTCCGTTCATAAAACTTAATTTTATGTCGGTTATAGCATCATGAAATTTCAAGTACTGATTATTGAGAGGTGCATAGAAGTTTCCTTGATGAAATATGAAATTCCGGAGCATTCAATATTCATCGAAGCATAAATTCTACATTACTATTTAATTTAAAAGGTAGTTGTTTTCGATTTTTCACTCAAAGTCGGGAAGCTTTTCATTGCTGATGAAAAGTTTTTGAGTTCGTAGGAAATCGTTTGCGAAAGGTATAGCGTATTATATGGATATTCGTTCTTAACAATATTTTTTACCCTCATTTATTCCTTTTGGAGAGGAGAGGAGTAACTTAAACAAGTGCAGATTACTTTTTTAATATTATTTTTATTTATATTTGTTCTTTTATGTTACCAAACGAAATTAAACACTTAATAATGATACCACTTTTCTATTTTTTATTTCTGTGGTTTTATGTTTTCAAAAATACAACATGATTCCAGGAAATAAGCGCGAGTAATGTTTATTATACAAAAGATACTCCAAATTTCAAAACTTCCCCTACAATTACAGGTTGAAGTAGTAGAAATTATAAGATATTAACCTAAAAATCGAGGTTAAGAATACTGTCTGTTTATAGGCACTTCACAAATTATTTTTCACTACTTCATATTTGTTGCTTATCTTTAGGTATTCAGAGAGGATCAAAAAACGAAATCAACTATTTGGTATAGTAATCAAAGATGGCTGATTTTAGGACATTATCAAATTAGAGAATGCTTGTATAACGATAAACCAGTGATCGTTTTTTCAATACTAGAAATTTCTAACTCAGGATTTTTATAAAAAATTTGGAGGTTTAAATCACTTAAACCATTAACTACAATTTTCAAAATTTTTAACAAATGCAAAAATTTATCTTTTTGTTTTGCTGTTGTTTTACAATGTCCTTGTATGCACAGCAATCTAATGTTTTCAATGTAGACCATGTCAAAACGGTTGCAGCGAAATACAAACTCAGTCCTGCTGATGTTGCGGACTATGCCATCTCTAGTGAACATGTCAGTTCTATATCTGGCGTCAGAAACGTTTACTTGCAACAGCAGTACCAAGGCATTGACATTTACAATGCGATCCTCGGCATTCACATCGCCCCCAATGGAGATTTATTTCACACGACCTCTCGTTTTTTACCACAATTGACTAAAAGAATAAAAAATACTACAGCAACACTTCGCCCGGAAGAAGCACTTGCAGCAGCAGCGCAACACCTTAATATTGGAACACCCGCCGATTTGCGTTTAATCAAAGAAGGTGTATTTAACGACGCTGGTATTTCTGAAAATGAAATTCCTTTTCACCTGATTTACCAACTTACAGAAACTGGGCAACTCCACCTTTGTTGGAATTTCATCATTAAAGAAACGAAATCAGCAGACTGGTGGGATTTAAGGGTAGACGCCAATACTGGCGAAGTACTTGACCAAACCAACTGGACGGTAACCTGTAACTGGGATCATGGTGGGTTTGATAATCCAACCTCGCACAAGCACTCCGCAGCATGTTCCGGTGGACACGATCACCACGCTCAAGAAAAAGCAAGCTCCGGCTCAATGAATCCGGATTCTTACAACGTTTATCCCCTCGGTATTGAAAGTCCTAATCATGGCAGCCGTGCTATCGTGACTGATCCTG